>CAJUIJ010000181.1 GCA_910586175.1 uncultured Muribaculaceae bacterium
TTATGATACACCCCCTGGTTGTCAGATAGATTTAAGCAAATTTATTTCTGCCGTTAGATTGCTTTTAATCTTATTATCTTACGATTGTCTTGACGGCTGTTGAGCCTGCTTTCACGATATATATGCCGGCGGGCAGGGCGATAGACTTGCTGCCGTTGCAGAGCTCGGAGGCAGTGAGGCGACCTGAAGCATCGAATACCTGCACAAGCACTTCACGCGGAGTGATGACATTTACGGCACCTTTGCCACCAAATATGGCGAGAGCGTCTGCATTGACATTGGCCACGCCTGATTCGTTGAGCATCACACGGTTGGAAGCGCATGACTCCACGCCGTTGCTGTAAACTACCGTTGCGACAAATTCCACATTCTGCTCTTCAGGCATCTGCACGTCATAGCTTGTTACGGTGAGAGGTGCTTCATTGAGCTTCACACCGTTGCGGTATAGGTTGTAACCGGTCACGTCGCAATCGGCGGGGAGCTGCCAGTCGGGGATAAACTTGATGTCGTCTACCATAAGTGCGAAGACGTCGAGCGATGTGCAACGCACTGCGAAATACTTCGCACCTTCGGGCAGTTGAGCCGTTACTTCAGTCCATTTGCCGGTGATGTCGAGAGATTTGATTCTTACGAAGTCATTGATATCCTTGCCGGTCTCGGAGTAAAGAATCTGGAGTTTTTCAGGTCCATACTCGTCGCTGCATGCACGTGCCCAGAGAGAGATGGTCTGCTCGGTGCCCGGGAGAAGGGGAGAAATCAGCCAGTCGTCATCGCGGGTCTTGTGGTCATCCTGGTCTTCTGCATATTCTGCGTTAAATGCCACCATCATGCGGTCACCGCTCTTAGGTGTCCATTCGGGGCTAAGTTCGAGCATACCTGCCTTGCGCGGGTTGAGAAGCTGGAAAGCCATTGGGGCGCCCACGTTGGGATACTGATAAAATTCGGAATACCAACCCTCGTAGCCCGGCACCGGAATGCCAACCACATATGTAGACTTCGATTTGTCTTCATCGCGAAGAGTCCAGTCGCCGAAGTCAGAAATGGTGAAGTCTTCATAAGTCGGGTCTTCAAAGTCTTCCACTATCGGAGTGACCTTGATATTGTCGAGAGTCACGGGTGTCCACTCGAGCAGCACATGGTTGGCCATTGTATTGATGCTCAGTGTGGTGGTAGGATAAGCTGCCTGCTCAATTATGATTGGAGTAGCTTCGCAGAGGTCATTGTAGGTGGCTTCATCACCTTGGCACACCACGCGAGCCGAGAGTTCGGCGCTCTTGCCCCAAGCCGGAGCTGCTGCGATATTGAACGATATGTCGCTCTTCTTGTCAGCCTCAAGTGAGCCGCCATCTTGCTCGGCCACTACGTTGCCGTTGCGCATAAGCATAACCTTGAATGCTTCAAGGTTGTCAGTGCCACGGTTTTCAACCGTCACAACAGCCTCGAACTCCTTGCCCACCTGCACGCGTGCCGGAGCTTTAATCTCAACTGCGGCGATATCCTTGCCGACGTTGTCGATTACGCGAATGTCATCGACAAGCATCATCTTTTCGAGATCATTTACAGCCTCGCCAAGGAAACCTATCTGGATAAAGTCAGCTCCCTTGAAGTCAGCGAGGTCTACGGTAGCCTTCGACCAGTCGGACGCAGGGTTGGCATTGAGATCGATGGTCTTGACAGTCTCGAAAGCTTCACCATTTTTGGCCACCTGTGCCTTGATGCGGTTGGCATCGCCGGCATACATGAATGTAAGCATCGGCTTGCTTGCCTTCGATATGTCGATTTTCACGGAGTAGAGCATAGAAGAAGACTTGGTGGTCTCTCCGGGGAAGAATACTGCGAAACCGTTATCGCCGTCAGATGCGTATACGCTCTTACCCTGGTCGGTGAGCATGCCCCACTCAGCCTCGTCTACCTGGTCGACTGTCCATGGTCCGGATGTCACATAAGCGTTGGGGAATGATTCCTTGAACGGAAGTTCGTAAGCCTTGCCGATAGGCACGGAGTTGGTCTTTGCACCCTTTTCGGAACCGCCGGCCTCGTTGCGTGCGAATATCTGGAAACGTATCACCTTGGGCGAATCGTTGCTTGGAGTGAACACGTAGCTTGTAGCGTTGACGCGGCTTGCCACGGAATTGTGCTCGGCATCGCTGCTGTATATATTGTAAGTTATCTTGGCCGGGTCAACGAAGCCTCCGTTCTGGCCCAGTGAGGGAGCCTGCCATGAGATAAGTACGGAGCCGTCAGGCTGTACTGTTGCAACAGCTTCCGTGGGGTCAGCCGGGAGATCCACACCGGTGAATACTGACACGCGGCTCTCTGCGCCTGCTCCTGCCACATTATATGGTATTACCGTGATCTGGTTATCTCCCTGCTCGGTAGTAATCTCGAAGGTTACGTTTTCGCCCGGTTCGCACTCCTTGCTATCCACTACATACATGCCCAATTTCACATCGATGCGTTCAAGCTGCGAGAGTTTTGCACCCGCGGCATCTATCGTCGGGGCAGTGCACGATACAGTAGCCTTGAGTGCACCGTCGGCTCCGGGTGTTACCGTGAGATTGGTGACAGCACCGGGTGCTCCGGATGAGGGGGGAGCCGGATACATGAAAGCTCCGGCAAACTGTGCTCCATCCTGCACTGCACCTATCTTGGTCACACTACCTGTGGCGCAGTCGATGGAATACATGTTCACATAGAAATACTTCTTGTAGTTTACCTCGTCCAACTCCTCGCTCGGCAGGAAGTAGATGAACTTGCCGGTGTAAGGGTCGATTGTACCGGAGGTCAGAGTCCCTTTCTCGTTCACGAGACCGGTATCGGCTATAAGGATCTTGTCGCCGGTGGTCTTGTTGATGGAGTAGAACTTACCCTCAGGGTCGATACCGTAGAGCTTTCCCGATGCGGTGCATCCTATGGCACTGAGATACCATTCGCCGCATTCGGCGATAGCTTCGCCACGATATGGGCCGTCATCGAAATACATCTTGCCGAACACAAAGGGTCCCTCCTCGCCGACACTTTCATCGGCCAAGAATGTGCCGTAAGCATATCCGGTGGTGGGGTCGAATGCGAGGTCGGACGAGATTGAGCCTTCATCGGTGAAGTCATATCCTTCTTCATCGCCTATGCATCTCCATGTGTTTGCATCATAGGTGTAATATGTCACGAATGAGTAGCCCATAAACGACTGTGGCCAATCATCAATGGCGTAATATGTGCCGTCGGCCAGTACACCTCCACCTCCGGCATAGAAGCCGTGATGTTCTTCGATATTCTTGACATTGTTGCCATCCTGCTGCGTCACTTCATACATGCCGTATGGTTTCTCGTAGCTGTAGAGAGGCCACCCCTCCATATCGAGTACGCAGCCATATATGGCGTTCGGATTTTTCTTGAAAGCCTTGGGCGCTTTCATCTTGGTGTCGGCAGTGGTGGTTTTCATACCCTCCTTGAAAGCCTTGGGGGCTTTCATCTGCTTCACGTCATGCTGCTTCATCCAGGGGAATCCCTTGGTCTTGGCATTCTTGTCGGTGTACACTCGGCTCACCTTGATTGCCGCCTTATCGTTGGCAAGGACTTCTTTCATAGCCTTGCGTTTCTCGGCGCGGCTTGCATACTGTGCCGCCGAGGCCATCGGTGCGAGCATCGAGGCTGCCATAGTCAATATGGCAATACGTTTGGTTGCTTGTTTCATATAATCACCTGTTTGGTTGTTCTAAAAAATAAAAAAGAATCCGGGGTGCCGGCATATGAGCCGCCGCCCCGGATTCCCGGGAAACAATTGTTATTTGAGTAGAGCTTTCTTAGCTTTACCTTCGGAGTTGATCATGATATAGGGACGACCCTTCTCGAGGTTGTCGGCGTTGACCTGCAAGCCGTCTACGGTAAATACTTTCACCTTGCCCTCTTTTACATCTTCGATAGTGAATATGCCTGAGAATGCTATCACTATATCCTTCTCAAATTCGCCCGGAGCTGCGACCTCCACTTGCTCGGAGGTGCTGTATGTGTCGGAAGTGGCTTTGATTGTGACGGGTGATTCGGTCACATTCTCGATTTCGAGGGTGTATACACCCGATGCGTCGGTTGTTGCGGTTGCTTCACCATAGCTTACGGTAGCGCCATCTGCCGGTGCAAGTTCTTTGTTATCTTCCTTGAGCCATACTGTACCGGTGATGGTCACATTGTAGTCGAGCTCGATGTCGAGGTTTACTTCAGACTTCTCTTCAGAGAATTTCACCTGTCCGCTGAAGTCGTTGTAGTCGCCGCAGCTTGCCACTATGCGGTAAGCCTTGCCAAACTCTATGTTGCGCATCACGGCGTTGTAGGCACCGGTTTCGTCAGTGCTGACGGTGACACGGCTTGCACCTTCACCCAATATCACTTCTGCGTCGGCGAGCGGGGCCTCAGTCACGACGTTGGTCACGATACCCTTCACGATACCGGTGGGGATGTATTCACCGAGTCGCATCACGGGGAGACCGTTCTTGACGAGCTGCATCTTGGGTTCAGCTATCGGGTTGGAACCGGAATCCTGAATGCCGTTGCTTGCAAATGACTTGTCGGTGGCGAAGTTTATGATTTTGCTGAGAGGAGAGTCGGCCACCACGATAAGCT
>CAJUIJ010000182.1 GCA_910586175.1 uncultured Muribaculaceae bacterium
GCTGACCCTGATAAATGGGAAAATGTAAGCCCTAAAGTGGTTAATGCAATGAAACGTTTTAGGAAGGATTATAATGACATATATGTAAATCTCTTTGATGCTAACGGTAATCCTATTGCTGCCTCGACTTCATCAGCCAATTGTAAACCTTTAGCTCAAGATAGTTCGATCGCAATGAAAACTACATATGCCTCAGGTTCTGACCGCCGCTTCTTCGTGGCCAATAATCTCCTTAATGCCTACGTTGCATCCGGACAAATGCCTACAGGGAAGGACGATCTTGATGTCATGATGGCCAAGATAATGCGTGAAGCGGATGCCTTTATCAGGGCATATGATATGCCGAATATATCAGAGTCGCCGATTAATGAAACTCAGTCGGAGGGTGAAACCATTGACGAAGCTGTTGCATCGAAGCCAAGGAGAGGCCGTAGACCTAAAAGCGAAAGAGAAAAGAAAGGTGACAGAAAGACTTCAACAAGTGATTTGGAGATTCGAATATCACCGCGCACCGGTAAGCCCATGAGAAAGTATAATCGCAAACCGGCTAATGCGCGATCCAAGTCAAAAGCCAAGTCGAAAGCGGCTCCGGTCGATGTTGAAATAATTAAGCCCGGAGATGTGATTACCATTACAGAGTATCATGGAATTAAAGAACCCGTATATAAAAAATTCAGACCGGGCGATAAGGTGACTGTTACTGAAGTAAAAGTGAAGCGCACCGGACGCATTGAGGCGGAGGGCGTAATGGGCGAAAAGGTAGCTTCATTTGCTTCCGACCGTTATCGGTGGGTGGTCGTACATGATGATTCAACTAACGTAACTGAGCCTGCAAAGTGAATCCGTTTACTCTTTTTGACTCTCTTTACGAGAGTTGGAAAAGCACGTCTGAATGTGTGCCGGATGTCATGCTTGCAGGTAATGATGCACCTCCGGGCATGATAGACCTCACTCCTGCCGAAGACGAACCTGAGGAGGTGGTGTGGAAACAGCGCCTCAAGGAGAGCCCGTCCTGTCGCCGCAAGTTTAAGATTTGGGAGGAGACTCAAGGATGCTGTATATATTGTGGAAAGGGCATACCGGCTCCTGATTTCATCAATGGGGTCGACTCTGATATTGAGCATATTCTACCTCAGGCACTCGGTGGGAAGTCCGTGCTCGACAATCTTGTCTGTGCCTGTCGTGATTGCAACCGCGCCAAGGGTGACCTCACGGCGATTGACTATATGCTTACACAATCTCCGGAAGTTCTATCGCGTTATATGATGAGATTGCGTCTGCTGGCCAATGCCAACATGATTAGTGCTCGTAAATATCGTCTTCTCACCGTCACGAAGACTCTAATATCTGATGATTTAATTGATTGGTAGTACAATCAGCTTATGGTGGGGGGAGGTTTGTTTTGCATATGTGTATATGAAAGTTATTCAATTTCTAAGAGACTGGACGCTTATAATAGCGATTCTTGCCGGCATTGCAGGTTATTTCCTGTTTGTCAGCATCCCTTGGCTTGATTCTCTTCACTCTGCCGCTTACGATGCGGTGAAACTGCTTCAGCCGGCTCTCATCTTCATGATGCTTTTCATCACGTTCTGTAATATCAATCCACATGATATACGTCCGTGCAAATGGCATGCTTGGATGCTGCTGATTCAGTCTGCTTTCTTTGTGGTAATCGGGCTGGTGCTTATTGCAATGCCCCAGAGTGGGTTGCGTGTGGTGCTCGAAGGTGCCATGATATGTTTCATATGTCCTACCGCAACCGCTGCTGCGGTGGTGACACGAAAACTCGGTGGTCATATGGCACATATCACCACTTATACAATTCTGATTAATATAGTGGCCTCTGTGCTCATCCCGCTTATGGTGCCGTTCGTGCATCCTAATCCCGATATTGACATGATGACAGCCTCTGTCATGATTCTCGGGCAGGTGTTTCCGTTGCTCCTGTTTCCTTTGATTCTTGCCATGCTCGTACGGAAGCTGTTGCCTGAATTACTGAAGGTAATTACCTCAATGCCTAATCTCGCTTTTTATCTCTGGGCTTTCTCTCTTGCACTTGCCATTACTATGACGGTAAGGAGTATGGTGCACAGCAATGTGCCTGTCTCTGCCCAATTGGGACTCGTGATGGTTTCGCTTATCGCCTGCGTGATACAGTTCTGGCTCGGTCGAAAACTTGGCATGGCATATCACGATAAAATTACGGCCGGTCAGGCGTTTGGTCAAAAAAATACAGTATTCGCCATATGGCTCGGTTATACGTTCTTCTCTCCTGTAACTTCCATGGCCGGCGGCTTCTACAGCATTTGGCATAATATATACAATACTTGGCAAATATATCGGCACGAACATCCTTCGCGCCGCAATTTGCAGAATTTAAAAAATATTGACTGATGAATATCTTACTGATAGTTCTTGCTCTCATAGCCGGGTTTGCTATAGGATATCTTATCGCTGCATCACGGTCAGCTGCGCTCAAGCGTGATAATGCAGTCTCGGCCACGCGCTTGGAGGAGGCTGAAAAAAAACTCGCAGACTCTCAGTTACGTTCGGCTGATGAGTTGAAAAGGCTCGGCGACCAAAAGGAACGGCAATTCTCGATGATATTAACCGAGAAGCAGGCCGCTTTTGACAATGCTTTGAGAGAACGTGATGAGAATCACCGCAATGTCGTTGCGGGTCTGGAGCGCATGCACAATGCTGCAATGGATACTCTCAAGAAGCAGTTTGATGAAACCGTGGTGAAGTTGAAGACCGAACTCGAACTTCACACCTCCAACATGTTGAAGCAGCGACAGTCTGAATTTGAGGATTCAAGTAAGAAGACACTTGAGGTCTTGACTGCCCCCCTCAATGATTCTCTGCGAGAGATGAAGCTTGCGGTGGCTGCAAATACGGAGAAGCATGCCCAGCTCGGTGGTCAACTCTCCGAAAACATAAAGCAGGTGATGATTCAGACTGACGCTACGCGCCGTAGTGCTGACCATCTCGCCAATGTGCTTCGTGCCGGTGCAAAGGTGCAGGGCAATTTTGGTGAGGTCATCTTAAGTGAACTGTTGCGTAATCAAGGGCTTGTGGAGGGTCGCCATTTTGACACACAATGTGTGCTGCATGATGTTGACGGCTCTGCCATAATCTCAGAGACGGGTCACAGATTGCAGCCGGATCTCGTGGTTCATCTCGATGAGGAACGCGATGTGATAGTCGATGCCAAGGTGTCGCTCACAGCGTTTCTCGACTATGCCGACTCTGACGATGAAGATGTAAAAGCAGCTGCATTGCAGAAGCATGTGGAGAGCATTGAACACCATGTTAAGGAATTGGCTTCCAAAGGATATGCCGATTTCAAGGCTCAGGGTAAAAGCTCCGTTGGATTCGTCATTATGTTTGTGCCATATTCAGCGGCGTTGAGGCTCGCATTGCAGGCAAAACCTGCCCTATGGCGTAATGCTCTCGATAGGAACGTCTACATTGCAGATGAGGAGTCTTTATTTGCCGCTCTCAAGATCGTGTCGCTAACTTGGCGGCAGATGGACCAGGCCAAGAATCATGAACGAGTTTATGAACTTGCCAATGAGATGGTCGACAGGGTTCAGGCGTTCCTGATAAGTTTCATGGAGATAAGGTCAGGACTACAGACGGCCAAAGCATCATATGAAGCAGCACTGAAGAAACTACAGGATTCGGGCCAAAGCATACCGGGCACATGTAAGAAACTGATAAAGCTCGGCGCACGTCTGAACACAAAGCGCAAGAAAACACCGATGTCGCTGCTCCAGATCAACGATGAAGCGGACGAAACGGACGAAACGGAGGTAGGAGAAGAAGGGGTAATAACTCCTAATGCGCAGCAAAGCGACAGCAATGCATTGAGACCGTAGACCAAAATCAATAAGTACGATCAATACGGCTATAATTTTATTGCAGGAATTTATTGCAGGAATTTATTGCAGGAATTTATTGCAGGAATTTGGTGCAGGAATTTGGTGCAAAAACAGGTGCAAAAAAACAGTGTAAAATTTTGCAGTAATAGAAAAAAACATTAAATTTGCAGTCGCTATCAAAAACGACCAAGGAAAGATGCCGGAGTGGTCGATCGGGGCGGTCTCGAAAACCGTTGTGCCTTTTAGGCACCCAGGGTTCGAATCCCTGTCTTTCCGCTATGTGATGAAAACCAGTTCACCCTGTACAGCAAGGGTTAACTGGTTTTCTTGTTATAAGGCTGAAAAACTTAGAGTTGGGCTACTCTGAGACCACACCAAACCCTGTACACTTTGGTAAGGTTAAGCAGTGTCAAGGCCGCTCTCAGTTAATGATGTGCATATTTTGTGATTCAAAATTTCGGGTCAATGAAAAAATCCGGTTGAAATGTTAAAATACAACCTTTCCCTTTTATGGTCGTCGGCGGCGCCTCCTCCTCCCCAGTGCGCGATGCAACGTCGCGAAGCCACCGAGAGGAAGGAACCTTTGGTGACGACAACATAGAATAAATGCGTCAGCTGACGTTGCATCGCGCACTGGGGAGGAGGAGGTGCCACCGACGACCATAATTAGTATTAAGCCTATTATTTAACAACATACTTTTTACATTGA
>CAJUIJ010000183.1 GCA_910586175.1 uncultured Muribaculaceae bacterium
TATTTATATTTTACTATTTTGCCATTGTGAAGTTTGCTGCCTGCATCTCTTCGGGCAGAACAGCTTTCTCTGCGCGTGTCTTCTTGGTGTCATCGCTCTTGGCAGCGTAGCGTGCCACCGACATCATGATACCCATAGCGGCCGACATGACAAGCACCGATGTTCCTCCCTTGGATATGAAGGGCAACGGCTGTCCCGACACCGGAAACACTCCAGTGACAATGGCCATATGCACTAAGGCCTGGAACACTATCATCACCGCGCACCCCAATATCAGGAAGGCCGGGAATGCGCGTGAGCATTTGTAAGCGATGCGCCCGGCGCGTGCCAACAGCAGCAGATAGAGCAGCAGCAATGCCGAACCTCCCACAAAGCCGGTGTCTTCAACTATGATGGAGTAAATGTAGTCGGAGAAGGCGAGGGGCAAACGCGCACTCTCGCGTGAGTTGCCCGGGCCTTGACCCAACAGGCCGCCGTTGGCCTGTGAGAATTTCGAGAATATCACCTGACGGTTGATGTCATCGATCGGGTCGTTGGGATGCACTCCTTTCAGGAATCGTTTCACGCGCCCGATCTGTGTGCCGGTACGGTCTATTTTCGACCCCTCCGACACCACGACGCCACCTCCTGCCTCTGCAAGCTGTCGTTGGCTTTGCTGCACTTCGTCAAACTCCGTGCTCGACGGCGTCACATATTTGATGCCGTAGAGTGCGCCTCCACACACCATATACACGCCGAGGACTATCGCCAGTTTCTTCATCTGTATGCCTCCTATCAGCATCATGCAGAGGCTCACTGTCATCAGTAGTATCGTGTTGGTAAGTCCGTTCTTCCAAAGGCAGCCGCCAAATACCACCACAACTATCGCGGCGGTTATCACCCCTACGTTGGTGACTCCTCCGGGCGTCTGGTTCTTGCCTAAGATATACGATAGCAGGCATACCACCGAGAGCTTGACTATCTCTGCGGGCTGTATCGTCATTCCCGCTATACGGATGGCCCGTTGCGCTCCGTTCATCTCCACTCCCATGAAACTCGACAGCAGCAGCAACACCAGCGATACTGCCGCGAATATCCACGCGAATTTGCTGATTATCGCGTAATGGTGCTTCTGCAGCCAAAGCACTATGCCGAAGCCTAACACCAGGAACATGCCGTGTCTGATAAGCGGTGTGTAGACGTTGGCCCCTGTCACCTCGGTGCTCGATGCCGAGAATAGCTCCACCACCGATATCACAAGGAATGCGATGTAGATGCCCCAGAGGTAAGGGTCGGGGCGCCCTTCCTGCGCTTTTTTTGCAGCCTTGGTCTTGCTGCTTTTATCAGCTGTGGCTTTTGATTTGGCACTTACTGTGGCAGCGAGCCCTTCTGCGCCCAATGCGTCACCAATTGCCGCAGCTCCTCCGATTGCTGCCATGCCTCCGATCGCTGCCTCGGCAGGGGAGACCCCATCTACCGTAGCCCGTATCTCAAGACCGTCGTTAAGCTCCGACATTAGTTCTTCCGAAACGGCGCTTCCTCGTCTGTTTCTATCCATCCTCATATTTCGTTACCTTTCGTATGTTTGCTTATAAAGAAGTTATTTCTCCACAAGGCGGTTAACCTCTGCCTTGAACTGATGCCCTCTATCTTCGTAGCTGCTGAAGAGGTCGAAGCTCGCACAGCAGGGCGACAGCAATACGGTGTCACCTTCTTCGGCAATCGATGCGCATGCCACGACTGCCTCTTCTATGCTGTGTGTATCGCAAA
Source organism: uncultured Muribaculaceae bacterium (assembly GCA_910586175.1). Classification (GTDB taxonomy): domain Bacteria; phylum Bacteroidota; class Bacteroidia; order Bacteroidales; family Muribaculaceae; genus Lepagella. The sequence goes on from CAJUIJ010000183.1 coordinate 1,750, forward strand.
TTTCCGCTACTTTGTCGCCGAAGAAGTCGAGAAGCTTGTCGTTATCCTTGCCCATGCAGACAATCGCTTTCACTTTCTCCCGCACAAGCGACTCTATCTGCGTGTAGTCGTTACCCTTGTCTTTGCCGCCGAGTATCAGCACGGTGGGTGTGGTCATGCTCTCTAATGCATACCAGCATGAGTCCACATTGGTGGCCTTGGAGTCGTTGATATATCTCACACCATTAACCGTCTTGACATATTCGAGTCTATGCTCCACCGCCTCGAAGTCTTCGAGCGCTGTGCGGATTGTCTCTTTTTTTATGTTAAATAGACTTGCCGACAGACCCGCAGCCATCGAGTTGTAAAGGTTGTGGAGACCTGTAAGCGAAAGCTTGTCGCGCGGTATCTCCCATTCCTCGGTAGGAAGCTCGAAGTGGATGATGCCATCCTTCACGTAAGCTTTGCTTCCGCTCTCTGCATTCTCGCTAAATGGCAGCTGCAACGCCTCTACCTGCATCTGCTTGATTTGCTCTTTGATGACGGGGTCATCGTTCCAGTAGATGAAGTAGTCTTCAGGACCCTGGTTCTGCAATATCCTGAATTTGGCCGCCACGTAGTTCTCGAATTTGTAGTCGTAGCGATCCAGGTGGTCGGGAGTGATGTTGGTGATAACAGCCACCTTGGCCTTGAAGTCATACATGTTCTCAAGCTGGAAGCTCGATAGCTCTATCACGTAGACGTCGTGATGCTCGCGTGCCACCTGAAGAGCAAGGCTCTTGCCCACGTTGCCGGCTAAGCCGACGTTCATTCCGGCCGATTTAAGTATATGGTAGGTCAATAGGGTAGTGGTGGTCTTGCCGTTGCTGCCGGTGATGCATATCATCTGTGCATCCGTATAGCGGCCCGCAAACTCTATCTCCGACAGTATGGGCACCCCCTGTTCGGCCAATTTGCGCACCATGGGGGCGGTAGGGGGTATGCCCGGACTTTTCACCACAATGTCGGCATCCAATATCTTTGCCTCTGTGTGTCCTCCGGTCTCATATGCTATTCCCTCTGCCTCAAGCTGTTCTATATATTGTGGCTTTATCTGGCCCATATCGCTCAGAAATACCTCCATCCCTTTCTCTTTGCCGAGGATAGCAGCACCTACACCGCTCTCTCCTCCGCCAAGTATCACTAACTTATCCATGTTGTATTTTTTACTGCATTCCCAAATTCCAATTCCTAATTTCGAATTATCTGATTTTCAATGTCACGAATGTCAATGCCGCCAACAGCAGACCCACTATCCAGAAACGTGTGGTGATTTTGTTCTCATGCATCGCTGCCCGCGGATGGTTCCATTTCACCATAGCCCCGGGCACCGCAGCTTTCTGGAAGTGATGGTGCAACGGTGTCATCTTGAATATCCTGCGCCCTTCACCATATTTCTTCTTCGTATATTTGAAGTATCCTACTTGCAGCATAACCGACAGGTCTTCAAGGAAGAAGGTGAGGCATAGCAATGGTATCAGAAGCTCTTTGCGTATCAGAATTGCAAAGACTGCAATGATTCCGCCGATTGTCAGAGAGCCGGTGTCTCCCATAAATACCTGCGCCGGGAAGGCGTTATACCAAAGGAAGCCCACCAAGGCCCCGATAAAGGCTGCCGCAAACACCACAAGCTCTGACGAACCCGGTATGTACATGATGTTCAGGTAGCTCGAATAAATGATATTGCCTCCAAGATATGCCATTATCAACAATGCCACCACGATTATGGCGGAGGTGCCGGCGCATAGTCCGTCTATGCCGTCAGTAAGGTTGGCTCCGTTGCTCACTGCCGTCACTACTATCACAACCACAAGCACGAATACAAGCCAGCCCAATGTCTCGGCTGTCTTCTCGTCAGATATCCAGGAGGTCAGCCATAAGTAGTTGAAGTTGTTGTTCTTGACAAATGGTATGGTGGTCTGCGGAGATTTGATTTTCTCTTCCGACACGACTATCGTGCGCTCCACTTCGGTCTGCGAATTGGTGTATTCCGAGTCCATCTCCTGCGTGGTTGCAGGTGTGCTGAGTTCGGCGATGCTCATGTGTGAGTCCACCTCGCGGTTCTCACTCATCATTATCTGTGGCGACAGCCACATGGTGATACCCACAAGAAGTCCCAAGCCTACCTGTCCGGTCACTTTATACTTACCTTTCAAGCCATCTTTGTTGTGATACTTGAATTTGCGGTAATCATCGAGGAAGCCGATTGTCCCCATCCAGAGTGTCGCGACTATCATCAATATCATGTAGATGTTGCCCAAGTTGCCCATGAGAAGGCAGGGCACAAGCGTAGACATGATTATGATGATACCTCCCATAGTCGGTGTGCCGGCCTTTGATTCCTGACCGGCAAGGTCCAGATGGCGCACCACCTCCCCTATCTGCATCTTCTGAAGCCTGTCTATAACATTGCGTCCGAACACCAACGCTATTATCATTGCCAACGCAAATGATATGCCTGCCCTGAAGGTGATGTAGTTCATCAGGTTATGCCCCGGTATATCCCATGACGCTAATGCATCGCTCAACCAATAGATCATCTTTCTTTATAGTTGATGGTTGTTATAGTAGTTGTTTAATTAGTTGCTAAATAAGTGTTAAAGAAGTGTCAAGGAATTCTTACATAGATGTTCCGCTTACGTTCCGCGAAAGTTTCGCGTCTTATTGCGCCAAAGGCGCGTTCCGCGTCCTTTTTAATTCTTTTGTTCCAATAACACTAATTTATCGGCATTATTATTAACCAATACTTCGGTTATTTTTTAATAATCAGTTAACGGCTCGTCAGAACCAAATGTA
>CAJUIJ010000184.1 GCA_910586175.1 uncultured Muribaculaceae bacterium
GAACTGTCCATGGTCAGGTATAATGGGCGTGCTGACCACTTCGCCGTTGATGGCATAGAGGTAGCCGCCATTGGTCTCGGGTGTGGAGCCGCGGAAGTTGACGAGCGGGGCGTATATGGTGATTACGTCTCCCACCTTGATAAGGTCAGAGTCGGCATCGGTAAACTTGGCGTTGTCAATGCCGCGGATGTGGAAAGCTGTGAAGATAGCCTGTCCATCGGCAGCATCGGCCATTGTGAATGTGGCGTTGCCGTAGGAGGGGGCTATACCCTCACCGCCCACTACATAGCCGGTGACGAAATAAGAGTTCTGGCTGGCGGTCTGTCCCACTTCCTTGCATTTGTTGACAGCTGCGGAGCAGTTGAAGGGGTCGTCGACGGTGCCGGTGCCCACGGGGTCGACCCAGGGGCTGTCGTAGGGGGGCAGCGATGTCTTTTCGTCGCATGAGGTGAAAGCTGTGGCCGAGGCCAGGGCAACCATCATGCATGTCAATATCTTTTTCATTGTGTTTATGCTTTGATGATTTTAGAAACGGATGCCGAGATTGAGGAACACACGTATGCCCTGGGCGTAGTAGTACTTGTTGCCCCAGAGATAGAGTTGGTTCTTGTTGGCCTTATACTTGAGTTCCTGCTTACCGCTGGTCTGGATGTTGCGGTTGTTGGCGAAGTTGTTGACGCTCAGGTTGATGTTGACAGAGCCGAACTTGGTGTAGAACACCTTGCCGACCGATGCGTTGAACACCCAGCCTTGGCGGAGCTTGTCTTGCTTGGCCACTTCCTTCATGGTCTCGTCGAGTTCGGCGCGGCTGCTCACCAGCTCGTTGTCGATGAGGAAGTTTGCGAATTCGGTAGTATGCATGGTCGGGGCGGCAGTCACGTAAGCATCGCCTGTCCACACGCCGTTGAGCTCGAGAAACCAGTTTTTGATGTTATAGTTCACACCGAGCGTGTAGGCTTGCTGCGGAGTGTTGGAGACATGGTAGTTCTTGAGATATACTTTCTGGTATACATCTTCGATTGAACCGTTCTCGGCAGTCATCACGCCCTGGGGGTTGTTTTTGTAACGGTAGTTGGCGAAGGTTCCGGCAGCTGAGACAGAGAGGTTGGAGAGAATCTTATACTGGAGGCCGAGTTCGATGCCCTGGAAGCGGGTGTGAACGTCGCTCATCGAATATGTCATGTTGGTGAAATGGTCATAGTCGAAGAAGAAGGTCATCTCGGAGCCGTGGTAACGTTCTGTCCAGAAACCTGTCAGACTACCGCGGAAGCGGTTGTAGTTCCATACATAGGAGAGGTCGCCCGATATGTAAGTCTCGGGTTTGATGCCGGGCATGAAATTGTCTTTGATACGGCTTGACACGTACGAGCTGTAAGGGGTAGGAGCGCGGTTGCCTGCTGCGGCATGAGCCACAATGTAGTTACGGCCGTTGATCTTGTAGGTGATGCCGAGTTTGCCTGCACCGGTTGCGTAACCGTGATATTTGCCTGCACCGTAAGAGTTCTCGGGGGCACGGCCATTTCGCATGTTACCGTCGCGGTGGAAGTTGGTGTAGTCAAACTGCAAGGCGTAGTTTATGTCAAAGTGCTTGAGGGTCCACTGGTTCTGGATCCAAGCGTGCGCGTTATAGCTGATGATATTGTAGTCATAGCCGAACTTGTCGCCCTTGCCTACCTTGCGGTTGGGGTTGTTGAGGTTGTTCTGGAGCTTGTCGGGGTCACCGGGGAAGTCACCTTCAGCCCATGAGTCCACGTCGAGCCAGTAGGTTGCGCCGAGCAAGTCGTTCATGGTCTTGTAGTAGTGGGCGTCTGTGTAGTTGAAGCTCACGCCTGCCTGCATGGTGAGGATGTCGGAGATGCGGTGGTCAAGATAAGAGTTTAGCATCGCAGACTTGAAGTTGTTGTGGCTTTCCTCAACAGCGTAGGATGCACGTCCGAGCATCTTTTCGTCGGTGCCGGGGAGCTGGTTGAGATAGTTGGCCTGATAAAGGGCGTCCCAGTCGATTTGGCGGTACGCCTTGTCGTGCCAGAGGTCCACATAGTAATCGTAGACTTCCTTCTGAGCATCATAAAGGGGAGTGCCGGGGTCGGCAGTGGGGAAATGGTCGGAGGGGAGCTTGTGGTAGTAGTCAGCGCGGGGGTCGGCAGCGTTGTACCATGTCAGGCCTGTGCTGCTGTAAGAGTTGGCGCGGAAAGCTGCTGCCGTATTGAGCGAGGTTCCCATCTTCGGGGTCCATATCCAGTTGAGCATCACCGAGGGGTCGAACGATTCTATCACCTTGGCAGAGCGTTTCTTGCCGTTCTGGTAACCCCAGTTGGGGTTGTAGAGGTTGGAGCCGGCGAGGTCATAGGCTTCCTGACAAGTCCAGGAATTGGTGGCACGCTGGGCCGGAGCACCCCATGTGGTGAGGTTAAGGCGATGCTTGTCGTTGAAGATTTTCTCGATTGAGAGGGAGTATCCGAAGGCATTGTACCATGTGCCTTCGATAGGTCCGACACCTTCAGGGGCATAGCGGCCTATTACGGAGGCAGAGATTGCCCAGCCGTTGCGCATCACTCCGGTGGAATATTGCAGCATGGCGCGCAACATGTAGCTGGAGTTGGTGTAGCTGAGGTTCCCACGGAAGCCGGGTGCATATTGCGAGGCGTAGGTGGTGAAATTGGTGCTGGCTCCGAGACCGCCGAAGCCGTAGTTGGCTGCACTTAGGCCTATGTCGGTGGTGCGGTTGCGGAATGCGCTTGATGTCATGCCTCCGAGTCCGGAGTAGTTGAACTTGCTGCGCATCGCGTCGTTATATTTCACACCGTTGATGTAGCCGTCGTTCCAGTCGTCGGTATAGCCGCGCAAGCGGAAGCGGGCGGTGGTGAAGTCGAAATTGGCAGCCTGATAATAGATGTCGTCAACGGCACCGAGGATTGTGCCGACAGACTGCGACACATCGCTCTCGTCCATCACCTGGGTTTCGTCGAATAGGAAGTCAACGGAATCGAGTGCCGAGGCTTCGAACCCTGCGGGTGTCAGCTTTATCTCGCCGATGTTCTTTACCATGCCGTCAGTGAGGGTCACGTCGGTGTAGTTGTCGTCAAACCCGGATGCGATAATCTCGAGCACGTCGGAGCCGGGGGCGGCGTTGCTGATGGTGAATACGCCGTCGGAGCCGCTCACCACGAAGATGGCCTGGTCGCGCAGCAATATATTGGCATCGGCCACCGGCTTACCGGTCTGTGCGTCTACCAGTATGCCCTTCACACCCGTGTCAGCGATTGCCGAGGTGCAGATGCAGAGCATGGATAGTAAGGTTAATTTGGTTTTCATATTTTGGTGTTATTTTAATTGGCTTAGGGTCTTTAAGGTCTTTAAGGACTTTAAGGTCTTTAGGGTCTTTAGGGTCTTTATGGTCTTTAAGGTCTTTAAGGACTTTTGGACTTTTGGACTTTAAGGACTTTTGGACTTTACTGTTTATTTACCTCTTTAATCAGGAATATTTCTGTGGGGAGGTGGTCGCTGTAGCCGTTGGTCCATGCTCCGCCGGAGAATGTGCGGAGCGGATAGCCCTTGTATTGGCCGTCATGCTGGAGCAGGAAGGTCTTGTTGAAGACTTCGGCAGCGTGGAATTTGAGGCCGCATTTGCCGTCCACCAAGTTGGAATTGACAATTATCTGGTCGAAGAGGTTCCAGCCACCGCGATATATGTATGAGCCGATGCCTTTGTCGAGTTTCTCCCAGAAGGGATTGTACCAGCCCGGGCTTGTAGTTTTCTTTATGTCCTTGACGGCACCCAAGATTTTTGACACGGACTTGTTGTAGGGGTCATCGTTCATGTCGCCCATGGTGATTATGCCGATGTTGGGGTCTTGTGCGAGAAGATCCTCTGCAATCTTTACGTTGAGAGCGGCGGCGGCTTCGCGTAGCCAGCTGCTCTCAGCCTCCCCTCCTCGGCGAGATGGCCAGTGGTTCACGATGATTGCGACTCGTGAGTAGCCGGTTTGCTTGTTTCCCATCAAACCTACGACACACATCTGGTCGCGGGTCAGGAAGTTGGGGAGTTCCGGCACTTCGAGCTTGTAATTTTTCACGGTGAGCACACGGAAGAGGAGGGGGTTGTAGAGAAGGCCAACATCGACGCCGCGCCTGTCGGGCGAGTCGTGGTGCACGATCTGGAGGTTACGGTCGCGGATTGCCTCTGCCTTGACGAGATCCTGGAGCACAGTGATGTTCTCAATCTCACTCACGCCTATCACGGCCGGGCCGAGAGGCGTGGTTTTGGTGGTCATCTGCGAGATGGCGTAACTCAGGTTCTTGATTTTCGACCAATACTTGTTGCCGTCCCATTTGCGCGAGCCGGCGGGCGAGAACTCGAGGTCGTACTTGCCGTTGTTGTTGATGGTGTCGAACAGATTCTCAAGGTTGTAGAAGGCCACGCCGAAAGTGGCCACTTTCTTATCTTGCGCACCGGCGGGAATGCAGGCGCACACCGTGAGCAGCAGTGCGATGGCTATGGCTGAAAAGCGTCTGAACATGTTTTTTAGTTTTTAGTTATTAGTTTTTAGTTTTTAG
>CAJUIJ010000185.1 GCA_910586175.1 uncultured Muribaculaceae bacterium
TAAAACGAGATGAAATCGTACGTTTGCTTAATTCCCATAGACCGGATAATTTAGAATTTTCTAAATTGACTAATTTTGCATTTAAGAATCCTAAAGTGTATTCTATAGTTGCGCAAATATCAAGACCTGTGCTTTTGAGCATGATTAGGATTATGAAAAGATTGAGGAGGTAAGAAAAGAATAATATTGAAAACTGTAAATATATGGAATATAAGATATCAATAATAATACCGGTCTATAATGGAGAAGGCCATATAGCTCGTATTCTTGACTGTATCTATGATTCAAGAGAGGTTGTCAAGGATGAAAAAGGTGAATGGAGGAAAGTAAGTGAAGCATTTTGGGATGATGTGGAAATTCTCGTAGTGAATGATGGCAGCAAGGATAACACAGAGGCAATACTTAAAGATTATCAGTTAAAGCGACCCCATATGAAATTCATATCTCAGAGCAATAAAGGGGTTAGTGCTGCCCGTAATACCGGTTTTGAGAATACAAATGGTGAATATGTGTGGTTTGTAGATTCTGATGACTTGATTCATCCTACAGCTCTATCATTTATCAAGAATTATTTATATATAGAGTCTCCAAGGATATTCCATTTTGGTGTTGGAGGATATGATTCTGTAGGGGATAATTTTGACAAAATATCAGTTTTTAAGGATGATGTTCAGGAAAATGTAAGTGTTAAGAAACTTAGTACAAAGACCTACTTAAGGAATACGGAATTGATTAAATTTTACGATTCCGCCCCTTGGTCTTATGTAGTCAGGAGGGATGTGATTGGAGATTTTAGGTTTCGCGATGAATATTTTGGAGAGGAGGACAGGCTTTATAATATAGAATTGCTTCTTAAGGAAAAGGAGTTGGACATTTCAGATGCCAAATTATATTTTTATTTATATACTCCCGACAGTATACTCCACAATCCATCGATGGAGCATAATAGAAAGAAAAATTATTACCTGAGATTCATTATAGATGGATATAAGAAACTGTTGAAGCATCCGGAGATAGCAAAAGATGAAAAGATGCTTGGTATGGTGAAAGGTATAATAGAGGATCGCTTATACAGGTATGTTGCTAATCTTGTAAAGCTTGATTATAGTGATGATGAGGTAAACGAATTATTAAAGGAGCTTAAAGAATCGGGGAATTATCCGTTAAGACAATATAACAATGATGGTGATAGCGTATGTAACCGTTCGAATTATCATTGGTTTATATTCAATATTATCAAGAGACAATGGGGCGTGAAATTGCTCCGCAATCTAAAGCGTGTAAAATAAATGCCGATAATGGAAAAGCAATTGTCGATAGTCATACCTTCATACAATATGGAGGAATACCTTGACCAGTGTATCGGGTCAATGGTGAATATCAGTGAAGTTGGTTTACAGGCACTTGAGGTAATTTGTGTCAATGATGGTTCTAAAGATAGAACCTCAGAGATTGCACATAAGTATGCCGATAGATATCCAGGCACATTCAAGGTTATAGATAAGGCTAATGGCCATTATGGCTCTTGTATTAATGCAGCCCTTAAAGCCGCCAATGGAAGATATTTCCGGATTGTTGATGCTGATGATTGGGTAGATTCTGAGGCGTTAGATAAACTGCTTGGTATTCTGCCGGGTATTGATTCTGATGCGGTTCTGACAAATTTCAATGTCTGTTATGACTATAGAATTGAAAAGGTGGAATATCAAGGCTTGTCTTGGGATAAGGAAACTGACTTGACAAAGGTGGAGATGCCAATGCATCATTGGCTTGGTATGCATATGCTGACATGGAAGACTTCATTGCTACGCGACATAGGGTTCAAGCAAACGGAGGGTATTTGTTATACAGATATTCAGTATGCGTCAATACCTTTGCTTCATACAAAAACCATAACACCATTAAATTTGGTACTTTATCAGTATAGATTGGGTAGGGAAGGCCAAAGCATGGATAATAAGTCAATGTATAAGAACCGTCATCACTTCCTAAAGATGCTTAAGGATTTATATGATGTTTATGCGTCGATTGATTCTTCGAATATGGGAAGTGAAGAAATCAGAAATAAATTTTTAGGTGGCCCTATTGTGCAGATGATGATTGCTTATTTGTGGAATGAAAAGCCGAGTAAACAAGAGGCAAATGATCTTAGGGATTTCTTAGATGAAGTGGATGGTATGTATCCACATGCTCTCGATGATATGCGAGGTTATAAATTGTGGGGTATAGGTGTTAATGAATTGTGGATGAAGAAGTCAGTTTTGGCTCCGGTGCTTTTGTTTGCAGTCCGTAAGTATCGCAAGGCCAAGGGTATTATTTGATCAGGAGGCATGTTGCACGAGGAATTCGAGGAAATAGAGGAAAATTCGGTTTGCTTCGCTTCGCCGGGACATATTTCCTTTTGTTCCTTTGTTTCTTTGTGAGATAATGTTGCACGAGGAATATAAGTAAATGAAGGAAATTTTGGCTTGCTTCGCTTGCCGAGACATAATTTAGTTGAAGACATTTAAATATGTTGCCGCAGGCATATGTTAGTTCTGTCTCTAAAAAGAAAGACATGGGCGCTTTGCGCCACATATCCGGCTTCGCCGGGACATATTTCTTTTTGTTCCTTTGTTTCTTTGTGAGATAATGTTGCACGAGGAATATGAGGAAATAAAGGAAAATTCGGCTTGCTTCGCTTCGCCGGGACATATTTTATGGGGTGGTTTGTGGGTTAAGTTTTGTTATTTAAATGATATGCAATGCGGGAGTTGGGGTGAAAAAATCACCTGAATGTTTGGAAATGGGGATTTATCGTTGTATTTTTGTGGGTGGATAGTTTATCCATTTATTTCTTAAAGATGTTGCTCAGGGTTATTATTGAGAATTTTCTCTCTTTTAATGATGTGGTTCAGTTCGATATGTTTCCTAACAGGAAACGTTCGGTGCTGGATTATCATGTGTATGGTGATTATAAGGTGCCGGTGCTTAAGATGGCTGCTGTATATGGAGCTAATGGTGCCGGTAAGTCAAACCTTGTCAAGGCTCTGAATTTTATAAAGGAGTTTGCGTTGAACAAGGAATTCCTGAAGCAGTCCCCTCCGGAAGGTCATGTCTTTGCTTTGCAGGCTGCAAAAAATGACAGGCCTTTGGAAATTGCTGTGGAATTCTTGGTCAGCAAGAGTGTGGGCTATGTTTACAGTGTGGCGGTGTCGGCAAAGGGTGTCGAGAGAGAACGTCTGTTCAGGTCGGGTCTTGGCGAGAAGCCTATGGAGTTGATATATGAGAGGACGTTGGATACTATAAGTTTTTCGTTTGGCACTCCGAGCAATATCCCTGAGCTTGTGGGCCGCTTGCTTAAGAAAAATCCTTGGTCTTCGTTCTTGGCTCTCAATGCAGAGTTTCCGGTGGTGCCTGGTGCCGATATTTTCAGGGTGGTCAAATGGTTTCGCAAGAATTTAGTAATTATCGAAAGCAATTCGATGGTACCTGGTCTGATTCATATGATGCGTTCTAACAGGCCATTAATGGAATTTACAGACAGTATGATGCGCAGACTTTGTCTTGGCATATCGAGTCTTGAAGTTGAGACTGAAAATGCGGATGAGTGGCTTATGCATCATGCCGGCTCTTTCTCTCAGCAGGAGATTGAGGAGCTTAAAGATAATGAGTTTATCGCCAGGATGGATAATGAGAGGCAGTCGATGTCGGTGTTTTCAGAGCAGGGGGTGAAGAAGGTGGCTAAGTTTGTGTTCAACCAGTTTGGCACTGACGGCTATGTGGGTAAGATGGATATTGCGAATCAAAGTGACGGCACTGTGAGGTTGCTGTCGTTGCTGCCCGCATTGTATGATGCGATATATCGTGATACGACAGTGGTGATAGATGAGATAAACCATCAGATGCATCCGGGGCTTATCGTGGGGCTTGTTCAGCGGTTTGCTAATGATAGGATAAGCCGTGGACAGTTGATTTTCACTACTCATGAGACTTCTTTTTTGGAGGAGTATCCTGTGCGTAGTGATGTTGTGGACGAGAAAGGCGAAGTGGAGAGTGTGATTACCAAGGAAAAGCTGATACGCAATGATGAGATATGGTTTGTGGAGAAGAAGGATGGGTGTTCGTCGCTTTATTCTTTGAATGATTTCAATTTCCACAATTCTTTGTCGCGGCGTAATGCTTATATCGATGGACGGTTCCGGTCTTATCCTCATATTGAACCTCATGTGTAACGGCACGAGGAATTCAAGGAATTTAAGGAAATTTTGGCTTGCTTCGCCTGCCAGGACAGTTTATTGTTGGAGACATAATAATATGTTGCTGCAGGCATATGTTAGTTTTGTCTTTAAAATAGAGACATGGGCGCTTTGCGCCACATATCCGGCTTCGCCGGGACATATTTCCTTTTGGTCCTTTGTTTCTTTGTGAGATAATGTTGCACGAGGAATTCGAGGAAATAAAGGAAAATTCGGCTTGCTTCACTTCGCCGATATATATTTTTGTTGAA
>CAJUIJ010000186.1 GCA_910586175.1 uncultured Muribaculaceae bacterium
GCCTTATTTATTGAGTGCGATTTGGAAATCAGCGTTCTATTTTTTTTGCCATAGATAAAGGGTGAAAATTGTCTTCAAGTTTAGTTGAAATTGGAACTGAAAAATTATAATAGAGGCTGTGCCTATTTTGACACAGCCTCTTTAAATCGCAAAGCAATTAAATTGCTAAGATATAGGTGAAATCAGCAATGCGAAGCTAATTCCTAACTCCTAATTCTCTACATAAAACATAGGATAATTACCTGAGCTGCGATCACGCGCATGAACATGGTGAGTGGGTAGACGGTAGAGTAGGCCACTGCCGGCGCGTCATTGTTGGCAATCTTGTTGCCGTAGGCGAGTGCCGGTGGGTCAGTATAGTTACCAGACATCATACCGCAGATGCTGAAGTAGTTCATCTTGTATTTGGCGCGTGCTATGATGCTTGTAATCAACAATGGCACAACGGTTATGATGAAGCCATAGCCTACCCATGTGATACCTCTTACGTTGAACACCGTAGCGGCAAAGTCCTTTCCTGCCGCAATACCCACTGAGGCCAAGAACAAACAGATACCGATCTCACGAAGCAGCAAGTTAGCCGCCGAGTTGGTATAGGTGACAAGATGGAACTTATGGCCATAAGCACTGATAAGAATTGCCACAACCAACGGACCACCTGCCAAACCAAGTTTCATAGGCACAGACATGCCGGGGAACTGCAAAGGTATGCTACCGACAATAATACCAAGGAAAATGCCGATAAACATAGTGATAAGGTTTGGCTCGTTGAGTCGCTTCATGGAGTTGCCGAGCTTTCGAGCTAAGTTGTTGATGTCGTCGAGCTTTCCAACCACAGTGAGACGGTCGCCCATCTGAAGGCGGAGGTTGGGAGAAGCCACGAGGTCAAGGCCGGCACGGTTAACGCGTGTCACATTGAGCTGATAAGCAGAATGAAGTCGAAGTGAACCGAGTTTCACACCATTATACTCAGTTTGAGTCACAAGCACACGGCGCGATACCACATGACCTTGCTCCATATCCCAAGTCTTGTCGATTTTAGGACCGATGAAGCGTTCGAAAATCTCCTCATCTTGCTCCGAACATATCACAAGCACAATGTCGCCGACCTCGAGTTCATCTTTAGAGGTGGGAATTATGGTGTGGCCATCCGGCTTTTCAATGCGCGACATCACATAATTGACCGACAAGATGGTGTGCAGTTTCTGCATGTTCAAGCCATTTATCATCGCGTTGGTCACCTTGAATGTGACGCGGTGAGGAGCAAGCTCCGAAGATTTCTGGTCGTTCTCGATTTCTTGAGTCTCTTTGTCAAGATTAATCTTAAAGAAGGCCTTGAGCAATATCATGGTCAGGATGATACCTATCACGCCGAGTGGATAAGCTGCGGCATAACCCATAGACATCTGCTGGCTCACATCATAACCGTCAGGATTAACCTGAAGGAAGGTTTGTTGGGCGGCACCGAGTCCCGGAGTGTTGGTTACGGCACCACTCATTATGCCCACCATCTGAGAGATTGAGGTCTCGCCATCTGCACCTCCTTGCAAGAAGTAGATTGTGATGGTGATACCCACATTGAGCGCAATGGCAATCATCGCGAGCATGTTCATCTGTATACCTCCCTCCTTAAACGAGGAGAAGAAACCGGGGCCAACCTGCATACCTATCGAGAAGATAAACAGGATAAGACCGAACTCCCGCAAGAAGTGAAGCACATTGCCATCAGCCTCGTAACCGAAATGGCCGAGCAGGATGCCTACGAAAAGAACGAAAGTGACTCCCAATGAGACACCGAAGAATTTGATTTTCCCCAAGTAAATACCTGTGAAGATGACGAACGAATAGAGCACTATCGTACTCGCCATTGACACATTGTGGGGACGTAGCAAATCAATAAGCCAATCCATAATTTGACATTAAATTTTATTAAGAACGTGAAATGTTAGTAGTCAATCGAAAATTCCTTGCACCTCCTCTTGCACCTCCTCAACCTGTGGCGCATACTCCCTATGCTCTGAGCCGCAGAGGTTCAAATTTTCGGGAAACTCGAACTTGGCATCTTGTGAGTAAGGAAGTTTCGGGTCGCTGTATACCTTTTTCATATAGAGACCATATATAGGTAGCGCCGCCTTCGCACCCTGACCGAATGCCATGGAGTTGAAGTGGATGTAGCGTTCTTCGCCACCTACCCATACGCCGGTTACGAGTTCCGGAGTGAAGCCCATAAACCATGAGTCGGAGTTGGCGTTGGTCGTACCGGTCTTTCCACCCATCTGTGCCGTTATGCCGTAGCGGCTGCGCAAGCTTGCGCCTGTGCCGGAGTCAACCACATTGAGAAGTATCGACACTATGCGGTAGTATGCCTCTTCGCTTGTCACTTCAGTGCGATGTGGCACTGCGTTGTATATAAGGTTGCCTTGGTTATCCTCAATACGGGTCACATATATCGGGTTCACGCGTATGCCCCGGTTGGAGAAGGTAGTGTATGCCGCCACCATATCTCCCACCGATACATCAACTGTGCCGAGGCATAGTGGTAATGTCGGCTCGATATAACCCGAAAGTCCGAACATGCGCATCTTGTTGGCAAGCGTGCCGGCACCCAGTTCGTTCACAAGACGTGCCGAAATCCAGTTGTTGGAGTTGGTCAGCGCCCATCTCAGGTCCACCATCTGACCCACACGCGCACGGCTGGAATTTCGGGGAGCCCAGTTTCCGAACACCGGCTGTGTGTTGCTGAACATGGAGCATGGCGTCAGATCCTGCTCCATAGCCAACGTGTATAGAAATGGTTTTGCCGTCGAACCTATCTGTCGCTTACCACGCGCCACCATGTCATACTGGAAGTGAGCGAAGTCCGGACCTCCCACATATGCCTTAACATAGCCTGTCACCGGGTCCATGCTCATCAAGCCTGTACGAAGTATCGTCTTCATATAGAGCAGGGAGTCGTAAGGAGTCATTGTCACACTCTTCGTGCCGGGCACAATGTGCGTCACCTTGCGTCCGTTCTCGGTTTTAGTCTCCTTGACATAGGAAAATACATCCATCTCATATTTGGTGTGGAAGGCTCTGTCTATCTCCTCTTCGCTGCAGCCGGCTTTCTTCATCAACCGGTATCGTTCGGTCTGCTTCACTGCATTCTTGATGAGCCTCTGCACACTTGCATAGCTGAGTTCTGCCGGATTGGAGGTATATGGCCCCGTTTTCGAACCTCGTTTCTCATTCTCGAACGCGGGTTGCAGATAGCCACCTAAATGTTCGTTGACTGCTTGTTCTGCATACGCTTGCATCCGAAGGTCGATTGTGGTGTAAATCTTAAGTCCGTCAGTATAAAGGTTGTAATAAGTGCCATCGGGCTTGGGATTTTTCAAGATCCATCCATACAGCGGATCCTCCTCCCATTTTAGTGAATCGGTGTTGTAATTGCCGAGGGCTATGTTGTATGCGCTTCTGCTTTTGTAGTCGGAGCGGCTGGGGCGTTCCGGTTTCTTGGCTGTCATGAGGCGACGTATCTCCTCGCGCAGATATGGTGCCGCACCCTCCTTATGGTCCACCTTGTGATAATCCAGACCCAGGGGGAGCTGCTTGAGCGAATCTGCATCAGCATATGTGAGGAATCCGGCCTTCACCATCTGGTCGAATACTACATTGCGGCGTTCGCGTGTGCGCTCCTCATGGCGAAGCGGGTTGAAGTAGCTCGGATTCTTGAGCATACCTACAAGCATGGCAGCTTCTTCTATCTTGAGGTCGCGTGGCTCTTTACCGAAATATACGTTTGCGGCGGTCTTTATGCCCACTGCATTGTTGAGGAAGTCAAAGCGGTTGAGATACATGTTGATTATCTCATCTTTGGTATAAAACCTTTCCAGCTTCACGGCAATCATCCATTCTATGGGTTTCTGGATGGCTCGCTTCAGTGCGTTGGAGGAGGGTTGTGAATAAAGCTGCTTGGCGAGCTGCTGAGTGATTGTCGAGGCTCCACCCGCCGACTTGTCTCCCATTATTACGGTCTTGACTGCCGTGCGCCCAAGCGCTTTGAAGTCTATGCCGGAGTGCTCCAAGAAGCGAACGTCCTCTGTGGCTACCAAGGCATTTATAACGTGGGGAGAGATGCCGTTGTAGTCGGTGTAGACACGGTTGCCGGCTCCATAGTAATAACGCCCTAACTCGGTGGTGCCGTCGGAAGCATATACAAGCGAGGCAAGTTTGTCGTGCGGATCCTCAAGCTCCTCGATAGGCGGCATATAGCCTATAACCCCGTTATATATAAGCGTCAGGAAAAAGGCTATGATGAAGCCCAGGCTCAGGAATGTTATCCATAGCCATTTCACTAATGCACGGTTGCGCCTGTATTTTTTTCTCGATTTTGTGTCGAGATCGTCAAATTCATTTATGTCGTTTTTGTTGTTGCTCATGCTCATAAGTAAGCAGGTGTTCAATTAAATTTTAAGCAAATGTTTTTTCTTTTTATAT
>CAJUIJ010000187.1 GCA_910586175.1 uncultured Muribaculaceae bacterium
GAATATGTTGGGAATTAAATAAATATAAACGCGTTCAGCGTTTTATGAAAATTATTATGTCCGTTATTGAATCGCGCAAAATATAAGAACATGAAACTGAACACCCTAAAAATAGATACCAATAAAGTTCGTAATTTTTCGCTTTGTGGTTATTGCAGGCTTGCCATGAGCTTGATGGCGTCGACGTAGCGTTCTATGCCTTCGGCCACGTGCTTGGCATCGTTCATCGCGTGGACCACTGTGGCCGGGCGATTCGTTACATCTCCTCCGGCAAACACTCCCTTGCGCGTCGTCATGCCGTAAGGGTTCTCTTTTGTTATCACGTAGCCATAATCGTCTACAGATATTCCTTTTGTGGTAGAGACTATCCTCGTGGCCGGTGCCGATCCTACCGCTAAAAGCAAGTAATCCAATGGCATCTCTTCTTTAGTGTATGTGGTCTCGCCATCTTCATGCACATGCTTGTAGCTAACAGTCACTGACTTTAGCTTATCGTCATCTGCCCCCTTTATATCGGTCACAGATGCATTCCAATGGAATTCCACACCCTCGCTCACTGCATCGTCATATTCCGAACGTAAGGCCGCCATACGGTCGATGGTGCGGTGATAAAGTATCTTCACTTCACCGGCTCCCAAGCGGAGAGCCGTGCGGGCGGCATCCATTGCCGTATTGCCGCACCCAATCACTCCCACGCGGTCTCCCTTGCGTATCTTAAGCTCTTCGCGAGCCATGTTGCCGTTGCGATATAACGCCACGCGCCTGAGGAACCATATCGCCTGTTGCACTCCGGGATGCTCTATGCCGGGTATGTCGAGTTTCTTGGGAACACCTATGCCGGTGCCCATGAATATTGCATCAAAACCTCGATCAAACAGGTCATCGATGGTGAAATCAACACCGCATGTACTGTTCAAGTGGAAATGGACACCAAGATTCTCAATTTTCTTAATCTCACGTCGCACCACCTCCTTGGGCAAGCGATATTCAGGTATGCCAAACTGAAGCATGCCACCTGCTTCCGGCTCCATCTCAAATATTTCTACCGCAAATCCCTTGCGCGAGAGGTCGCCCGCTATGGTAAGTCCGGCCGGTCCGCTCCCTATCACGGCCACTCGGCCACGTGTTTTCTCAGGGATCAGCTCATGCGTTATGCCGGCCTCACTGTCAAAGTCGGCCACAAAACGCTCCAGTTTACCCACATGGATGGGGGAGTCTTTCTTCCCCAGCACGCAGTGACCCTCACACTGGCGCTCATGTGCGCATACGCGGCTGCACACTGCGGGCAGGTTGCTTCGCGTGTTGATGATGGCCATGGCGTTACCGAAGTTGCCTTTGGCAAGTTCTGCTATCCATTCGGGCATTTTATTGCCTATCGGACAACCTTTCTGGCATGCAGCCACCTTGCACAGCAAGCATCGCTGCGCCTCGCGTATTGCTTCAGGGAGTGTATAATTACCGGAGACCTCCTTGAAGTCTCCGGTATCGTCATATCTTTGTTCGATCATTATTTCGCTGCTATTTTCGCCCAGCTGTCTTTCAAGCCCACTGTCTTGTTGAAGACGATATGTTCGGCTGTAGTGTCTGGGTCTACCACGTAATATCCGAGACGCTGGAACTGATAGTGATCACCTGCCTTGAGACGCTCTGCAAGCCATGGCTCCAGCTTCGCTCCCTGACGCACCTTGAGTGAGTCGGGATTGAGAAGGTCGCGGAAGTCTCCCTCCTCTGCACTCGGATTCTCCACGGCAAACAGGCGATCGTAATCGCGTATCTCGGCATCGACAGCTGTAGGCACCGACACCCAGTGCAAGGTGCCTTTCACCTTACGGTCGGCTCCCGGAAGTCCGCTGCGGGTCTCGGGATCGTAGGTGGCATGGATTACGGTGATATTGCCTTCGGCATCTTTCTCCACACCGGTGCATTTGATGATATAAGCACCCTTGAGACGCACTTCCTTGTCGGGCGATAGACGGAAGAATTTCTTGGGTGGATTCTCCATGAAGTCCTCGCGCTCTATCCAAAGTTCGCGGCTGAATGGCATTTCGTGGGTGCCTTCCGACGGGTTTTCAGGATTGTTGTCCATCACCATGGTCTCAGTCTTGTCGGCAGGGTAGTTGTCGAGCACAAGCTTCACGGGGTTCTGCACCACACTCACTCGTGTGGCCGTCTTGTTGAGGTCTTCACGCACAGAGTGCTCAAGAAGCTCTATGTGATTGAGTGCCTCATATTTTGTGTAGCCGATGCGGTTCACGAAGTCTTTGATGCTCGATGGAGTGTAACCACGGCGACGCAGACCCCTGAGTGTCGGCATGCGCGGGTCATCCCAACCATTTACCAGACCTTCTGTGACGAGCTGGAGCAACTTGCGCTTGCTCATCACAGTGTATGTGAGGTTCAGGCGGTTGAATTCTATCTGTCGAGGGCAATAGCTCTCATCGGCGAGTTCCTTCACGAAATACTCGTAGAGCGGACGGTGAGGCACAAATTCGAGTGTGCAGATGGAGTGTGTCACACCTTCGAAGTAGTCGCTCTGACCATGAGCGAAGTCATACATGGGGTATACCTTCCATGTGTCGCCGGTGCGCCAGTGGGGAGCCTTGATGATACGATACATTATCGGGTCGCGGAAGTGCATGTTGTCGCTTGCCATGTCGATTTTGGCGCGTAGCACCATGCTTCCTTCGTCAAACTCTCCCTTGTTCATCCTCTCGAAGAGGTCGAGGTTCTCCTCGACCGGTCGGTCGCGATACGGACTGTTCTGTCCGGGCTGCGTCGGTGTCCCTTTCTGTCGTGCTATCTCCTCGCTGCTCTGCTCGTCTACATAAGCTTTCCCCTCTTTGATCAGGCGAACCGCAAGATCGTATAGCTTCGGGAAATAATCGCTCGCATAGTAAAGGCGGTCTTCCCAGTCATAGCCAAGCCAATGTATATCCTCCTTGATGGCATTGACATACTCCATATCCTCCTTCTGGGGGTTCGTGTCGTCAAAGCGCAAGTTGCAGGTACCACCAAATTTTTCGGCTGCACCGAAGTCCATGATAAATGCCTTGGCATGCCCTATGTGCAGGTAACCGTTGGGTTCAGGCGGGAAACGTGTGTTGAGCCGCCCTCCATTCTTGCCGGCAGCAAGGTCATTGACTATCTCCTGCTCCACAAAATTGAGACCTCCCTCGGCAGTACCCTCGGTCATCTCGCTTATTTCTTTAGTATCTTTTTCCATCTTTGTTGTGGTTGTATCTATTTTTGTACTGGTACTAACAGCAATCAAGTTGCAAAAATAACAAAAATCCATGATATATAATAATTTTTCATGAAGTTACGTTATATTATTGTGCATAAGTGGAGAGCTTTATTCATGCATGTATTGCTTCCACTCAATGAAGTTGTTTAAACAACTTCATTTGCAAGGATTATAAATTACAAGAATTATAAAATATATGTAAATTGCAAGATGCCTATGGCAAATGATTCCTCCTTATTATCTAAAAATGATGTGATGAACAGCAGCTCACGTGCTCCCAAGAGTGCCACTCTTTGCTTCATCCGCCAGTTCGCCCGCACTTGCGCCACCATACAGGGTTGCGCCATAGGAACCATGATTCTCAACTGAGACAGACTTCAGATGTCTCAGTGGCATGCTTCGTGATGTCCACGTGAATGTCTCTATCAAGGGCGATAACGTAACACAAACCGGGCCGGTTCATGAATCTCATGACCGGCCCGGTTTGCATATCCCTCTGTAGGGGATTATGTGATTATGATTTTGTTTTATACAGTGTCCCCGCAATGTGAGTTTGGTGTCCGTTACAAGTCTTACACAGTGAGCACAATGTCGCGCTCTTGGGCTATGCGGCGCAGGTTGAGTATCGCGTAGCGCATACGGCCAAGCGCTGTGTTGATGCTGACCCCTGTCAACTCTGCAATCTCCTTGAAACTGAGTCCCTGATAGTAACGCATCTTCAAAACCTCACGCTGAAGTTCCGGAAGCTCACTGATGAGATACTTGACATCTTCACGTATCTGGTCTGAGATAAGAATGTCCTCTATCGTGTCCTCGCATAGTTCCTTGCGGTTGAGTATATCCACGTCGGTCAAGTCCGAACTCTGCAGGTTTTCCGACTTTTCCTGACGGTAATAGTCGATAATCAAGTTGTGGGCTATGCGTGAAATCCATGCCGGGAACTTTCCGTTCTCAGTGTATCGTCCCTGACGTATCGTCTGGATTGCCTTCACAAAGGTCTCCTGGAAGATGTCGTTGGCTGCGTCCTCGTTCTTGATTATGCGGAGTATGTAATTGAAGATTCGGTCTTGATGACGTTTCAACAAATTGTCGAAGGCCTCGTTGTTGCCCTCCGAATATGCCTTGACCAGCTGCTCGTCGGTCAAAGTTGTGTAGTTTGCCATGCTTGAGATGTTAGTGTGTTAAGTAAATTTTTTCTATAGGCAGGCGTTCTATAATGT
>CAJUIJ010000188.1 GCA_910586175.1 uncultured Muribaculaceae bacterium
GCTCTGACCATGTTGATGGCATCGTGCGATGACTTCGACCTGCCCAATCCTCCGGGTCAGACCAACGGCAATCCCTCCGGATTCTTCACAGGCGCTGACCTCGTAATCAATCCCGGTGAGGCCACCGTCAACCTCAAGGACGCTAACGCTGCCAACAAGGATGTTGTGGTCGCCACAATCGGCAAGCTCGATAACTTCCCCGCTGAGTATACTCTCGCCGTGGAGATGGAACTCGCAGCCAACAACAGCTTCGACCCTTCAACTACCGTCGAGACAACAATCGTTGACAACCAGATCGGCGTAAACCCCGACCTCTTCAACGGTGCTATCCAGACCGTCAAGACCAAGCAGCCCGGTGTCTATGACATGTACGCCCGCTTCGTAGCATACGCAGTGAAGGGCACCACCAAGCTCCGTCTTGGCGACATGACCACCACTTACTGCACCGAACCTCTCAAGATCACTACTCTTGACCCGGCTAAGGTGATGGAACAGTCTTACTATATGCTCCCCTGCAGTGCCAATGGCACACCCGTGTGGACATCTGCAATCAAGATGAACAACACCAGCGGTGAGGGTATAAGCGTATATGACAACCCCGAGTTCGCCATCAAGATTGACATCACCGAGGAGCAGGGTGAAGCCGGCTACAAGTGGATGCTCGCTCCCGAGTCTGCCGTACGCGCCCAGAGCATGACAGGTGTGCTCGGCTGCCTCGCCAACAATGACTTCGCAGGCAAGCTCACCGGCACCGAACCCGGCGTTATCACACTTAGCGGCCCGGTGCTTGTCACTGTCAACGTAGAGGCGGATTCTTACGGTGTAAGCTACGCATTTGATGCCCTCTACCCGCTCTCAAGTACTACACTCACTCGTCCTAACGAGGCACTTCTCCTCTACACTGACAACTATATCAACTATGGTGGTGTATCAGTGCTCAGCGGTCTCTGGTATCTCTGCGGTCAGCCCTCTTACGAGACAGGCACAGTATTCAGCCAGAGCCCCGATGTCGAGGTGAAGGATAGCGAAGATGGTCTCTCTCGCGAAGGTGGTCTTGTGCAGGGTCGCGGCGGTGATGACCTCAAAGCTCCTGTGGCTCGCAAGAACCTCTACTGGATAGATGTTAACCTCGTGCAGCGCACTTACAAGGTGACCGGTATCCTTACTCTCGGCGTGGTCGGTAACCACAACGAGTGGAACACGGAAGCTTCAGTACAGCTCACCAAGTCTAAGGACTATGCTACTTGGACAGCCGAAGATGTTGAACTCGATGGCGAATTCAAGATCAACGCAGGTACTGACTGGAGTGTCAACTGGGGTCTCGGCAAGGATCTCGGCAACGTGACCGGCAAGCATGTATATGAACTCCAGTTCAACGGCTCAACCAACATGAATGTTGAAAAGGGTAAATACAACGTTACCGTAAACTTCAGCGCATATCCCTACACTCTCACACTCGAGAAAAAGTAATATAAGCTGAAACAACAACTATATCAAAGAGGGGTCCGGACTTCCGGACTCCTCTTTCTCATTATGGTCATTCTGCTTCTTTACGTGGTCATTATAGATCTTCTTTATGTGGTCATTATAGCTCTTCGTGTCGTCGGCGGAGCCTCCTCCCTCCCAGTTCGCAATGCAACGTCGCGAAGCCTCCGGGAGGGAGGAGCCTCCGGCGACGACACAAAGACCATCCCATTTCACCCACAGAAATTGTTTTATTATACTAATTTTCAATATTTTTTTGCAAGATTAAAAAATAATGTTTAAATTTGCCACGTATTTCGGCCATGAGAACTTAAAGCTTAGATTCACAAAAACAAAAACCTGCATTAAGACCATACTTATACCGGAATCACTCAAAGTTAGCCAATAAAAATTTCTATATATTAACCAAAATCTAACAAATTCAATTATGAAGAAATTTTACGTGCTCGCAGCCGCTGCAGCCATCGCTATGTCAGCAGCAGCTCAGGACAAACTCTACGTTGTAGGCCAGTGGGAAGATGCAAACCACTTCAACGGTGCAGACCAGTTGGTTTTTGAGAAAACAGGTGACAACTTCGTTTTCCAGATTAAAGCACTCAGCGCTTTCAAAATGTCTACCGTATCTCTCGCAAAGGAAAGTGTAGATGAGGATAATAAACCCGTCATGATTGACGATTGGGACAATTATAACGCAAACGCATACGGTTGCGATTATGGCTTCCAGACTGATGTTGAGAAAGAACTCATTCATCCTTATGACGGCAACATCGCTGCTCCCTACGTTTCTGACTACACAGTTACAGTTTCAGGCGACCTCACAACTGTCAAGCTCACACCCGCAGGACCCAACCCCGACGGCAACTTCCGCGTATTCTTCCGTGGTGGCATGAACGAATGGGGTGCACCCGAGGAATGGGAATTCAAGCTCATCGACGAGAAGAACCTCATTTACAAGTTTGAGTGCGGCGAAGAATTGTCTATCGCAGCCGATTCTGAGTTCAAGATCGGAGACGCAAACTGGGGTTCAATCAACTTCGGTATGCCTCAGAAAGAGGGTGAGAATGGCGAATTGGAAAACTACCAATTCTTCCCCCTCGAAGAGAGCCTCGTTCTCGTATACAACAACAACCAGAACATCCTTCTCAAAGAAGAGTTCTACGGTGTTGCATACTTCAACCTTGCTGAAAAGATGCTCTACATGAGCAACGAAGCAGACGCTGAGAACCCCTTCGCAGCTGTTAACGAAATCACTGTTGACGACAACGCTCCCGCCGCTTACTACACTATCCAGGGTGTACGCGTGTCTGAGCCCGCTAACGGTCTCTACATCGTGGTTAAGGACGGCAAAGCTACCAAGGTGATCCGCTAAGCAAATATCCAACCCATCCATACGAAAGACGACTCCCAACGGGAGCCGTCTTTTTTTTGTTTGGGTATATTTTTTGTTTGGTTATATATTGTCGTCGCCGGAGGCTCCTCACTCCCGGTGGCTTCGCGTCGGGGCGACGGATACGTTGGCGCGAAGCCACCGGGAGGGAGGAGCCTCCGGCGACGACAATGACTAACGACCGCAAAGTTAATTTCAATTAATTAAAGAAATTTTTCTTTAAAAGATAGCGACTTTCCATAAAATTTTGTAATTTTGCATGACGAACAAGGTTCAGCCGTGTTATCATGCAAGAAAGATAACATTAAAGCCGGACCAAAGCTACTCAAGAATATTAAAGAATAGACTTAAACTTCAAATATAAAACCCAAAAATTCAATCAAATCTATGGCAACATTAGATCTGTCTCAGTATGGCATCAAGGATGTGAAGAATATCATTCACAACCCCAGCTACGATGAGCTTTACAAAGCAGAACTCGATCCCAGCCTCGAAGGCTATGAGAAAGGTTACCTCACCGACCTCGGTGCAGTTGACGTGTTCACAGGCGTTTACACAGGCCGTTCTCCCAAAGACAAATATCTCGTAAAGGATGAGGTGACTGAAAACACCGTATGGTGGACCACTGACGAATACAAAAACGACAACAAGCCCATCTCTACTGAAGTATGGGACAAGCTTCGCGACAAAGCCGTTAAGGAACTCAGCGACAAGACTCTCTACGTGGTAGACGTATACTGCGGTGCAAACCCCGCAACCCGCATGTGCGTGCGCTTCATCATGGAAGTGGCATGGCAGGCTCACTTCGTCACCAACATGTTCATCCGTCCCTCTGAAGAGGAACTCAAGGACTTCAAGCCCGACTTCGTTGTCTTCAACGCTTCTAAGGCTAAGTGCGAGGAATACAAGGAACTCGGCCTCCACTCTGAGACTGTAGTTGCTTTCAACATCAAGCAGCGCGAGCAGGTGATCATCAACACCTGGTATGGCGGTGAGATGAAGAAGGGTATGTTCTCTATGATGAACTACTTCAACCCCCTCCGCGGCATCGCTTCAATGCACTGCTCTGCCAACACCAACATGGACGAGACCAGCACTGCAATCTTCTTCGGTCTCTCCGGCACAGGTAAGACTACACTCTCTACCGACCCGAAGCGCAAACTCATCGGCGACGACGAGCACGGCTGGGACGACGAGGGCGTGTTCAACTACGAAGGTGGTTGCTACGCTAAGGTGATCAACCTCGACCCCGAAAGCGAACCCGATATCTACAACGCTATCACACGCGACGCTCTCCTCGAGAACGTGACTGTGGAAGAGGGTGGCAAGTGCGACTTCGCCGACAAGAGCGTGACTGAGAACACTCGCGTTTCTTACCCCATCTACCACATCAAGAACATCGTGAAGCCCGTATCAAAGGGTCCGGCTGCAAAGCAGGTTATCTACCTTTCTGCCGACGCTTTCGGTGTGCTTCCTCCCGTGTCTATCCTTACTGACGAGCAGGCTCAGTACTACTTCCTCAGCGGCTTCACCGCTAAGCTCGCCGGCACAGAGCGCGGCATCACCGAGCCCACTCCTACATTC
>CAJUIJ010000189.1 GCA_910586175.1 uncultured Muribaculaceae bacterium
CTATTCATTGTTCATTATTTATCAGCTGTTTTGCTATTGAGTCGGAGGTGGCTGTGCGCAGACCTATCTTCGGTTCTTTTTCTTCTCCTTCTTCTACTTTCTTTCCACCTCCTGACAGCAGATATTTGTAGAATAGTATTCTCCTTACGTGATTGTCGATCTTACCCTCGCTTATCTTGCCCTCCTGCACCGCTTTTACAACTCTTTCGATCTCCATAAAAGTCTTATTTGGCGCGAGCACTATATCGGCACCGGCCTCTATGGCATCGGCAGAAGTGTATCCGTTAGCCCCTTCCATATTAAGAGCATCGGTCAGCACAAGACCGTTAAAGTGCATGTCATCGCGCAGCAAGTCAGTTATCACGGTGGGCGAAACGGCAGCCGGCCGCATGCCCGAATCGATGGATGGCACGGCAAGATGGCCTATCATAATGCCGGAGAGACCCTGTTCGACCCAGCACCTGAAAGGATATAGGTCTACCGAATCCATTTCGTGCAGGCTGCGGTTGATTATCCCCATGCTACGGTGCGAATCGACGCTCACCGAGCCATGACCGGGAAAATGCTTCGCCACACTAATCACGTTGCCCGCCTCAAGACCTCGCGCATACGCCACCGAAAGGTCTGCCACACGATGCGGATCGTTGCCGAGCGAGCGGCGCCGCATAAACCCGGAGCCGTCAGTGACATCAAGCACAGGTCCAAGCACCATATTTATGCCCAAGACACGACACTCTCTGGCCAGTTCGCGACCGTAGTCGAACATCAGGTTTTCATCGGCTTCACGACTGATGTTGTCATTGCGAGGAAACTCCGGTGCATCGACAAGACGCATGGCAAGCCCCCATTCGGCATCAATGGAGATAAAAGGGGGTATCTGAGATCGGACTTTCAGAATCTTGGAAAGATGTGTCACGCCGGCAGAGTCACCCTTAAGGAGCACCACTCCCCCGATGCAGCTGTCGGCATACTGCCTGATAAGGCGCGAAGTCCACTCGTCGGAAGAGGCATAAAGGGCAGGCATGAAAAGCTGCCCCACCTTCTGCCGCAAAGTCAAAGAAGCACACACGGAGTCAGCCCACTGCCGGGCTGACTCCGTGAGGTCAGAAGTTTCCATTCGTGATTCCTCCGCAGGCATCTTTACAGCCTTAGGAGCACAGCATACCAACATCATCAGCATAGCAATGATGATCAATATACTATGGGAGGAACTACGGTTCATTATAGAATCATTTTATATAATCCCTTACATCTTTCAAGAAGCGGGGGTTGGGGTCTGCTGTTATCGGCAGGCCTTTGGCTGTCAGGTCGTAGATGTATTGGAGTATGCGGACGCTGACCTCCTTGTCGTCGCGCCATATCTCGCGGTGACGTTTCATTGGTGTCATGTCATCGTTGCCCTCTGCCACGTAATCGATTGTTGCCACAACATAGTTGCGGTCGGGCTGCACTTCACTACCGTTAACATACATATGCTCAAAGTTGCCATCGGCATCAGTGACCACTCGCACCTCGCCACTCACGGCCTCACCACCCTTTGGGGCGACAATCTTCATTGTCTCGATCAGGTCTGCACCGGCTATCTCGATCAAGCGCATACGGTTGGAAAATGGAAATGTGGAAAGCACAAGACCTTCGGTGATTCCTCCTTGGGGAAAGACCTGACGAATACCGCCAACGTTCATTATTCCGAAATCAACATCAGCTACATCCACACCTGACTGACGCAGGCTGTCGGCAATATGGCGACCGTAATATGCTCCGAAATCGCCGGCCCAGTTGGGAAATGCCCCTGTAGATGTGCCATTACGCATCTCCTCAGGCGCATAGCCTATCACACGGGAGTTTACGGAGTCCACACGGTGCTTGTAAGGAGCAAGAAATGCTTGCATCTCCTTGTCGTAAGCTTCGGGAGAGAATCGGTCAGTGACAGGAATATATTCGTAGTCTATATTGCCTCCTTTAAAATTGTCGAGGTCGAGTTTAATATAACCTACATTCTTACCATACTTTCCGGTCTGGGCCACGAGCACGTCACGCCCTGCTGCATTCTTAATCCAATAGGGTGTCTTGTCGGGGGTGGAAGGGTCTACGAATGTGTGGGAATGACCACCGATTATAATATCTATATCCTTGCTGGCGCGGGCCAACTCCACATCATCCACCTTATTCAACACATTGTAGCCGATATGCGTCACCGCCACAACAAGGTCGCAGCCTTTTTTCTTCAAATCAGCGGCAGTGCGATTGGCGGTCTCTATTACAGGTGAGAACTTCATACCCTTATAGTTCTCCTCGGAGATAAGACTTGCCGGATCTACATTTATTCCGAGAAAACCTACTTTTTTCTTACCAACCTTCTTTATGACATATGGCGAGAAGAGTCCTTTGGCCGGAGTATCGGAGAAATCATAGTTGGCCGACAGTCGGTCAGCCTTTACATTTTTCCAATACTTGGCGAGCTCGTCAAGACCATTGTCAAACTCATGGTTACCGAGAATGCGAATATCATAGTCCATCATATTGAATAGCGGATATTCCACATCACCCTTGAAAAACTTGAAATAGAGCGTGCCCTGCACCATGTCGCCGGCATCAATAAGGAATACATTTTTCTCGGCCCTGCGCACAGAGTCGATTATTGCCTTACGCGGCAATATTCCGCCGACACCATTGGCATCAGGCACAATGTTGGAGTGGGTGTCGTTGGTGTGCAAAAGCACAAGGCTCTGTGCCGCTGCCGGAAGGCAGACGCACAGAGCCAAAGATGCGATAATATTTTTCATCGTAGATTACTTGATAAGCACATTGCCTGTCATCTCGGCAGGCTGCGGCAATTCCATAAGCTTAAGCAGAGAGGGAGCCACATCTGCAAGACGACCGTTCTCCACCTCAGCCTTGGGGTTGGAGCCGATATAAATGAAGGGTACCGGGTTGAGCGAGTGCGCGGTGTTGGGAGTGCCATCCTCGTTGATGGCGTGGTCAGCATTGCCATGGTCGGCGATGATGATAGTCTCGTAACCGTGAGCCTTGGCAGCCTCCACCACTTTTTCCACACACTTATCGAGAGTGGCAACGGCCTTCTCGATTGCCTCGTAGACACCTGTGTGTCCCACCATATCTCCGTTTGCGAAGTTGACCACAATGAAGTCGTACTTGTCGGAGTCTATAGCACCTACAAGTTTGTCAGTTACCTCGGGTGCACTCATCTCCGGCTGGAGATCATAAGTTGCCACCTTGGGTGAGGGGACGAGTATGCGGTCTTCACCATTGAAGGGAGCTTCGCGGCCACCGTTGAAGAAGAATGTGACGTGAGCATACTTCTCGGTCTCTGCGATATGGAGTTGTTTCTTGCCATTGTCCGAGAGATACTCTGCGAGGGTCATGGGCACATCCGACTTGTTGAAGAGAATCTTAACACCCTTGAACGAGTCATCGTAGGGAGTCATGCAGTAATACTGCAAGTCGGGTATGGGGTTCATGCCATCCTCTGAATGCTGAGTGAGCACTGTAGTAAGCTCTTTGGCGCGGTCGTTACGGTAGTTGAAGAAAATAACTACGTGGCCTGCACCAATACGACCATCAACGTTTGTATTGACTATCGGCTTGATAAACTCGTCGGTAACACCTTCTGCATAAGATTCCTCCACAGCCTTAACCATATTATCGGAATGCTTGCCCTCGCCATATACGAGCAAGTTGTAAGCCTCTTTGAGACGTTCCCAACGCTTGTCGCGGTCCATTGCATAGTAGCGGCCAATTACTGAAGCGATGGTTCCGGCTCTCTTGCTGCAATGCTCCTCTATTTCGCCGAGGAAACCGGCTCCGCTCTTGGGGTCAGTGTCACGGCCATCCATGAATGCGTGGATGTAGACCTTGTCGAGGTTATATGCTTTTGCGGTGTCGCAGAGGGCGTAGAGATGGTTGAGCGAAGAGTGCACGCCACCGGCGGAGCAAAGTCCCATGAAGTGGATAGGCACATTATGCTCACGGGCATAGGAGAAAGCCTCCACCACCTCCGGGTTGGTGCTGAAGGAACCGTCGGCTATTGCGCGGTTAATCTTCACGAGGTCCTGATATACGATACGACCGGCACCGATGTTGAGGTGACCCACCTCTGAATTGCCCATCTGACCGTCGGGCAAACCTACATCCTCGCCGCAGGCCTGAAGCTGCGAGTGGGGATAGTTCTTAAAGAGAGAGTCCATATAGGGAGTAGGCGTGTTGAAGATGGCGTCATCCTTCTTGTGGTCGCCCAGACCATATCCGTCAAGGATAATCAGCAATGCTTTTTTTGACATTTTAATATCTATCTTGTATGTTATTTATTACCGAAACTGAAACGAGACAACGCAACGAAAGTGCGTAACGGCTCAATATACTAAACAATTGGGAATTGTAAAATCATCATATATTTTCACAAGATTCACCAATCGATTACAAAA
>CAJUIJ010000190.1 GCA_910586175.1 uncultured Muribaculaceae bacterium
CATTTGGTTCTGACGAGCCGTTAACTGATTATTAAAAAATAACCGAAGTATTGAATATTAAATTCAGTAAAGATGGTTATCAATTCAGTGTTATTGGTTGTATTGTTGCATTATATTGTGCTAATTTTGCATTGTACAAAAGGACTTCATTTGAAAATCGAACAAATAAGTAATGAAGAAATCTATTTTATCAACAATTATAATTGGATGCTCAATTATGGCAAATGCAGATAACCCTACGAGATTGACCACAAACGAGGTAAATCCCAACCAGACAGCGGGACGCGCTCAACTTGGAGAATTTGCGCCCAAATTTGCAGAACTCAACGACGACATACTGTTCGGAGAGGTTTGGAGTCGCACAAATAAGCTATCGAAGCGCGACCGCAGCATCGTGACCGTCACAGCTCTTGTATCAAGTGGCATTATTGACCAGTCGCTTGGTTTTCACCTTCAGGAGGCAAAGAAGAATGGTGTTACCAAAACTGAAATATGCGAGGTTCTGACACAAGTGGCGTTCTATGCCGGTTGGCCAAAGGCGTGGGGCGCTTTTCGTCAGGCTGTTGAAATATGGAAGGATTCAACAGACTCTACTGATGCCAAAGAAAAGTTCGAGCAGGAATCAATATTCCCGATAGGGGAACCCAATACTGCCTATGCCCAATATTTTATTGGAAACAGCTATCTTGCCCCTCTTTCATCTGATCAGGTTAATTTTTCCAATGTCACATTCGAACCGCGTTGCCGCAACAATTGGCACATACATCATGCCACCAAAGGGGGTGGACAGCTTCTTGTGGGTGTTGCCGGACGTGGCTGGTATCAGGAGGAGGGTAAACCGGCGGTGGAGATTCTTCCGGGCACTGTAATTCACATTCCGGCCAATGTGAAACACTGGCATGGCGCTTCCGCAGAGAGTTGGTTTTCACATCTTGCTTTCAGCGTTCCGGGCGATGAGACTTCTAACGAATGGCTCGAACCGGTCACCGACGAAGAGTATGACAAACTGAAATAAGGGAACCTTCACTATTG
The DNA here is from genome assembly GCA_910586175.1 of uncultured Muribaculaceae bacterium. GTDB lineage: Bacteria > Bacteroidota > Bacteroidia > Bacteroidales > Muribaculaceae > Lepagella. The sequence continues at coordinate 1,033 of CAJUIJ010000190.1, forward strand.
AATAAACTCCGTATGATACGGACACTGCAAAGAGGTGCAACTCTTCATGATCTGCACCTCTTTGCAGTGTCCATATCATAAATCCGGGGCGAGTGTCAGGGCTACAATTCGGGAGAAGTGTTCGCGTTCGAGTGTGTGGATTTTTGCCTCTACATCTTCGGGGGTATCAGTCGGATCTACCGACACTTTTGCTTGGAAGAGTATACGGCCATTGTCGCAAATCTCATCTACAAGATGTATTGTGATTCCGGTCTCCGTGTCGCCTGCTTCGACCACCGCCTTATGCACATTTATGCCAAACATGCCCTTGCCGCCATATCGTGGCAACAAGGATGGGTGTATGTTTATGATACGGTCATGGTAATATTTCAGCAGGTAATCAGGCACCATGAGTAGGAATCCGGCCAACACTATTGCCTCGACATGATGCGCCTTCAGTATACCCATCACATAATCGTGGTCGGAAAATCTATCGCGCGTGATATGCTCCACCGGCACACCGAGCCGCTTTGCCCGCTCCACCACCCCGGCACCGGCGCGGTTGGTAACAACGAGCGACACACGTATGCCACTCTCAGTGTTATCATTGAAATACTTTATTAGATTCTCTGCGTTAGTGCCATTGCCTGAGGCAAACACTGCTATATTTATTTCATGGTGCGACATAAGCTGACTATTCTATATCCGGACTGCAAATTTACAAAAATTTCCATGAATATTCCATCCATAACCAGGAATATGCTGATCCTCACTTTTGGCAAATATGGAATGATGATTTTTAAATCATTAATGCCGACTAATTATTCCACTCCAATTTCAAGTCAGTCAGACAATGGAACGGCGATTTCCAAAGCGTCATCGGCCTCCTTTTCGTTGATGGCGATTTGGAAATCGCCGTTCCATTATGCTGACGCAACCACAAATTTTCTATGTGGTCGTCGCCGGAGGCTCTTCCCTCCGGAGGCTTCGCAACGTTGCATCGCGAACTGGGAGAGAGGAGGCTCCGCCGATGACCACAAAGAATTTCCCGTTATATTAAAAATCTATTCGAATAAGCACTTGAAAGAGCGAGAGCTATTACCTGTTGATACTCTTACTATAATTATCTTGGTATCGAAAATAGTTCTACAGATTTTGAAATTATTTGAATCGGGGAAGTAATGTGCCAGCTCTTTACCCAAGACATCGAAAACCACGACCTCTTTTATATCGCCATTACAACTCGTTATGATTTTTCCACCAATACAACTCTCCATTTTTATATTCTCATCAGGCATAATAGGTGATGATATGTTCTTAACGGCAGCATCTCCTCTCTCATCAGTTAAGAAACACCATACCGCAGGGTCATGCACACCCCAAACCTCAAATGCCGGTAGAGTCCAAACAATTTCATTACGTATATCCTCCTCACGATTTACGGAAGCGCGTTGATAGAGCATGTCGATTGTCTTAGCCTGCGATAAACCATTAGATTCGTTAATCTCCGTAATCCTGTATGGCACAGCAAAATTACAGTTGCCCACCGGACCAATTCCCTCTACAATATACTCATACGCCATCCAACGTCGTGTTGTTGCGTTTACATTCCTATCGAACTTAAGGAAACGACGTGTACCATATTCCGTTTTAGTCAATCCTGCCTCCACGCATTTGAGAACTATGCTTTCTTCTCCCGTTACTCTCGGTTCAAGTTTAATAGACTCACCTACTTTCATGTTGAAATCATAAAGCAAGTATTCCTTACCCGGTTCATAATAGCTGTTCGGATCGCAATATTCTGCGTTATAAACAGCATACACCTTACCATTTTCCTCCCGCATATATGCGAGATTTTGTGGATAATATTTCACCACGCCATTATAAACAGCAACACCCTTGTAAACTTTTCCATCTATCGTAGTTTCACCATCTATACAAGTACGATAAAATACGGGGACGTCTTCAATATTCGCAACAGGATTAGTACCATATTGTACATATCCATTATCACACTTATTATCCAACACCGACATCCACTCATCTGCGTACATACAGATTGAACAGGCTAAAAGTGTTGTTATCATCAATATATTTCTCATATGTAAGCAACTTTAATTATATCTATATCCTTGTTACTTTAATATAAATGTGCGAGCTTCAGACTCTGTGGTCGCTCTTACAAAAACAGTTTCCTCATAATCGTTTTGATTAATCATGAACTCATAATTATCGACTGCAAACAAGTCCAGCATTTTACCAATGACATTGTAAACCTGCACTTCCTTTAGCGGATTATTTCTACAAGATATTTTAAATTTACCATTTTCTTCTCTAAACCTTATCTGTAGATCTGAAACGGAATGATTATCATTAGAAGAAAATCCGTTGTTCGATGAAGAAGTTTTCCAATAATACACAGATGGATCACACATTGCAATCAAATCAAAATAACCTGATTTATATAATCTCCGCCCTTGCAATGGTTGTTCAACTCCACTCGGTTGCGAAACCTCTCGCTGATAAAGCAATCTCACTTCATCGATATTTGAAAACATCACTATCTTTGGTTCACTTCTATAAGGCATAGTGAAATTACAGTTTCCCACTGGGCCGATACCCTCTACAAGATATTCATATTGCATCCAAGTCGCTGTAGCTCCATTTATTTTATTATCAAACTTCAGAAATCTTCTCGTCACACCGTCAACTTCTATATCTCCCGACTCGATACACTTCAGTGTAAGTTTTCCTTGTTCTTTACTATATTCATCCCCTTCTGAATAACCAAAACCTGCATCCAATTCAATGACATCACCCTTTTTCATATTAAAGTCATACAGAAGATGTTCATCACTGTAAATTATTTCAGGATTAAAGTCTCCATCGATTTGAAAATCTGACAAATAATAGTTGTATCCTATTTCGGGAGATGAACTTTCATATCGTGCATAAACCTTACCGGCATCTTCACGCATATACGCAACTACCGGAGCGTCCTCAGGTATGAGGAAAGAGGAATATTCAGATATTTTTACATATTCAGTCCCGTCGATCAACTCCTTTCCATTGCAAGCAAGTCTCGTAAAGCGACCAGGAGACACCAATGAGAAATCTCTAAGAAACCTCACATACCCCCACTCTTTACCATCTTCAAGCATCGGGATATATTCATTGCCGGAATCGTATTCCACCGAACCGAAACAATAAACACATCCTGATAAGAATATCAGACAACTCGTAAAAAATTTATACATACTTTAGTTTTTATTTGATTATCAATTCACTACCTAACTCGCACTCGCATGTTCCCTCAACTGAATATCCATTAGCACAAATAATTGTTACTTTTGATTTATTCTTTATTCTCAAGTTTTTAAGTTTGATAAGTTCTGGTG
>CAJUIJ010000191.1 GCA_910586175.1 uncultured Muribaculaceae bacterium
TCTTTAAGGTCTTTAAGGTCTTTAGGGTCTTTAGGGTCTTTAGGGTCTTTAGGGTTTTTGGGGTCGTTTGCTTTTTCCGCTTGGGTTGTTTCTTCGGGTTGGGCCTGTTGCTTCGGTTGGTTGTTTTGGGGTGGTGCGTTTCTGCGTGTTGGGGTCTTTGGTGGTACGGCTTGGAGGAAAGATGATATCAGGTCGGATGTGGCATCGCCGGTTTGTTGGCTTGCTTCGTCAGCCTGTTCGTCTTCCGGTTCATCCATCATCAGGGCGTAATCTACAGCCGGCGCTGTCGGCACAATTGGCTCGGAAGCCGTTGCGGTATCTTGCGTTTTTTGTTCGGGCACAAGATTTTCCACTTGTGGGGTTGCCGCCTTTTTTTCGGATGAGAAAATTGATATGAAAGAGGAGATAGTGTCGTCGGTCGAGGGGCTGCGCGGAGTCATATCGGGGTAGAAATTGCGGAATTCCTCGGGACTAATGCCGATGATTGTGCGCAAGGCACATTCATCGCCCACGCAGGCAGCGATTTTTCTTGTCAAGGCTTCCCTCTGCTCCGGTGAGGCTGTGGCCAAGGCATCTATGTCAGGATTTATGAAGTAGGGAGGCATTTTTTTAAGTTTTAAGTATTAAGTTTTAAGTATTAGTTGTAGTTTTAAGTATTAGTTGTTAGGTTGTTGATATCAGATATTCATTATTCATTATTCATTATTCATTATCTATTATTCGTTGAAATTTACCAGTTTCCGAAGGTTGCGTTGAAGATCAGGTTTACGAGTTCCTCGCTGATTTGCTGGCAAAGTTCATCCTGCACGTCGGTAAGCATAAGCGATGAGTCGAACTGGCGGTAGGCCGAGAAACTTTGGTCTATGTTGTTGGCCGGGTTCTTGTTGTCGGTATACTTGACCCGCACGGTGATGGTTAGCCTTGTCTCTGTGGCGTATGCATTCGTTCCGACGGCTTGTGGTGACAGGGAGTATCCTGTGATTTCCCCTTCGAGCTTGAGGTCGGCATTGTTGGAGTCGATTTCTTGCAGGCGGGTATTCTTGGTCACATAGTTCAGCAGCTCATTCTCGAAAGTCTGTTGCAGCGGCGGATACACAAGGGCGGCGCGGATAGGGAAATATCCGATATCTACGGTCTTGTAGATGTCATAATTTATGGCGGAGCCGTTGAGGGTGTATCGGGGCACACAGCCGGTGGCGCAGCATGCTGCGACTGTGAGAATAAAGAACGACAGTAAACGGCTAAACTTGTATGTCATAGTCTTGGATTTTGCGGTATAGTGTGCGGAGAGATATGTTGAGGTCCTTGGCTGTTTTATGTTTGTCGCCGTTGTTGCGTGAGAGGGCATCTATTACGGCTTGGCGTTCGGCCTCTTCGAGCGCGTTGGCACGCGGCTTCAGTCCGAGCAGGTCTGAGTCGGGATACTTCACGAGCGACTTTACGTCGGTGGTGTGCCGCACGTCGGTGAAGTCTTGGCTCTTGGGTCCTATTTCGTTGCGGAGCGCCTCTACCTCAGCTTTGAGCGATAGCACGAGCTGCCAGAGCATCTTGCGTTCAGCCTCATGGTCCACCTCCTTGTGTGCCGGCACGGGTGTGGAGAGCCCTGAATGGTCGATTGGAAGGATGTCGAGCACTGTGCTGCGTGAAATCTCATCGCCGGCGTTAAACAGGGAGAGCTGGTCCACTATATTCTTGAGCTGGCGCACATTGCCGGGCCAACGGTATATCTCGAGTGCACGGACGGCATCGGGCGAGAATGATATCGGCTCGGTCATATACTTGCGCGAGAAATCGGATGCGAACTTGCGGGCGAGCAGGTGGATGTCGTCGCCACGGTCGTGGAGGTTAGGCACGGCGATAGTCACAGTGGAGAGCCTGTAATAGAGGTCTTCGCGAAATTTCCCCTGCTTCACAGCTTGGAGCAAGTTGACATTGGTTGCGGCCACGATGCGCACATCAGTTTTCTGCACCACCGAGGAGCCGACTTTGAGAAATTCTCCCGACTCGAGCACGCGGAGCAGGCGGGCCTGTGTGGTGAGCGGAAGCTCAGCCACTTCGTCGAGAAACATTGTGCCTCCGTCGGCCTCTTCGAAATATCCCTTGCGTGAGGCGATAGCCCCGGTGAAGGAACCCTTCTCGTGGCCAAACAGCTCGGAGTCGATGGTCCCTTCGGGAATGGCGCCGCAGTTTACGGCGATATATTTCTTATGCTTTCGGCTGCCGAACTGGTGTATAATCTTAGGGAAGAATTCCTTGCCGGAGCCGGATTCTCCGATTACGAGCACGGACAGGTCGATCGGGGCCACCTGCGCTGCGCGTGTGATGGCCTCGAGTAGGGCAGGCGAGTTGCCGATTATGCCGAAGCGTTGTTTTATTTGCTGAATATCCAATTTTAATCCTTATATTTATCCTTCAAGCTGTATGTGGCATTTCTCAGGAACTTGCCGAATTCCTTGGTGTCCTTATATTCAGCTTGCTCCTCGGGCATGATTGGTTCGCCGAACGATACGCGTATTTCCTTGCCGGTCTTGTTGAATAGTTCGCGCGGGAGACGCAGTGTTCTTATGCGCCAGTCTATCAGACCGAGGATGTTGAAGAATGTGGAGTTGTGGTTGTGGAAGTAGACCGGTATCACCGGCACCTTGAGTTGCTTCACCAAGCGTATTATGGACTCTTGCCACTCACGGTCGGAGATATGTAGAGTCTTGTCGATTTTGGAGACTGCACCGGCGGGGAAAAAGCCTATGGGGTGGCCGCCACGCACATGGGCGATTGCCTCGCGTATGCCCTGCATGGTCTGTTTTTTCTTCTCCGGATCATCGCTGCCTGAGGGGTCGACTGCTATGAAAGAGGGGCGCATGGCGGTGATGTAGTTGAGAAACATATTTACCATCACCTTGAAGTCCGGGCAGTGGCGTCCCACTATGTCGATAAGCAGGATGCCGTCGAGCGCGCCGAGAGGATGGTTGCTCACAATTACGAAGGGTTTCCCTTTGAAGCGGTCGAGCACTTCCTCGTTGTCGATGCGCTTGCGAATCTTGTAGCAATCGTCTATCAGGAGGTTGGAGAAAGGAATGCCCGTAGTGTAGCAATATTTGGAATGCACGGCGTTGCACTTGTCGAGAATCAGCCAGTGCATGATTTTCTCAACGAGCTTGGGGTGTCCGTCAAACAGAGGGGCCATGCGCCTGATGTCATCATAGTTGAGCAAGTCGGGGCGCACACCGTCGGGCAATTGTCTATTGTTTTCAGAAAGGTAATCCATAGAACGAAATGATGAATGCAAATTTAGCAAAAAAAGGTGGTATCGCCAAACAAACGGTTGCAGGGTGCGCCATTGCTGACGCACCCTGCGGGTATATAAGAGTTGGGTTGGGATTCTATTAGAAGTTGTAGTAGAAACCGAGAGTCACGTTGTTGCCGTCGAGCATGATGCCACCCTTGCGGTTGTAGCCTGCGTTGTAAGCGCGACGGTTAGCGCCTTCGTAACCGAGGAAGCCGAGGTGAGCCACCATAGAGAAGCTGTCGGTGAAGTTGAGGGCCACGCCGGGACGGAAACCCACGTTCCAGATGATGCCTGTCTTGGCGTCGTCGTCATCACCGTAGTCGATTGAGCCGAGGCCGATGCCTGCGCCACCGTCCACGAAGAGCTGCACGAGGTTGTTGCTTGTGCGGAAGAAAGTGAAACGTGCATAGGGGTTGAACTCGAACATATGAGAGTCAGTGTCGAAACCGTTGAAGTGCTTGTACTCGTAACCGATTGTTGTACCGATGGCCCAACGGTTGTTAAAGTTGTAACCGAGTTCGGGGAGAATTGTGAAGCTGTTGGTTGTAGCGCGAACTGACTCATTGAAGAGAGATACGTTGCCAGACTCGTGCATGAAGCCTATGCTACCACCGATGTAACCGTTACCTGCGTTTGCAGTTCCGAAAACTGAAGCAACAGCGAGTGCTGCGATTGCGAAAATCTTTTTCATTTTTAAGTTGATTTTAGTTATTATTATCTGATTTGTGAGGCTGCTGCCGGTGTGTTTTTGCTGCGGCAGGCGGCCGGTGTGTTTAGTGATTAAAAGGCGGGATTGTGGTGTGTAAAATTGCACAAAAATCACCGATGTGTGTCATAATCGGCGGCAAATTTAAGTAAAAAATAATGAACGTGCAAACTTTAAAGCGAATTTTTATGTTGTACAACATCATTACGCAACATTTATGCTAAAAAGAACAGTAGTTAGTTAATAATTAATAGTGAATAATTAATAATTAATAATGAATAATGACTTCGGGACTTGGTTTGAGAAGACATGGTCGCTTCGCGACACATATCCGGCTTTGCCGGAACAAATTGTTTTGCGGTTATAGTGGACTTGATATATAAATAAATTCTTTGTTAACG
>CAJUIJ010000192.1 GCA_910586175.1 uncultured Muribaculaceae bacterium
CTATATATTTCGTAAAATTAACAAAAAAATACGACATATCAAATACTTTTAGCCAAATACGGCTCTAATGCAGCTTAAATTCGGCTCTCAATATTTACATGAAATCCTATTGGTGATATTCAAAATCTGCGGAGTTCCCAAAATGTCACGGCTGCAGCTGAGGCCACGTTTAGTGAATCCACGCCGTGGTGCATCGGAATCTTCACCACGTAGTCGGCCCGGGATATGCACTCTTCGGGCAAACCGTCTCCTTCTGTGCCGAACACTACAGCTAACTTGCCGCATTGTTTCAACGTCGGGTCATTGAGTGTCAAGTTATCGTGGCGCAACGCTAATGCTGCGGTCTTGAATCCAAGCTGTTTGAGTGCTGACATAGGGTCGCTTACCATAGTCCAGGGTATGCTGAACACTGTGCCCATCGACACCCTCACAGCCCTGCGGTTAAGAGGGTCGCAGGTATCGTCAGATAGCACCAAGGCGTCTACACCCATTGCGGAGGCGGCACGAAATATCGAACCGATGTTTGTTGTATCGGTTATGCCTTGCATCACTCCCACCAATTTCGCCACGCGGCATATCTCCTCAAGTTCCGGCAACCTGCGGCGGTGCATGGCACAAAGCACTCCGCGCGTCAGCTTATAGCCGGTAAGCTTTTTAAGCACTTCTCGATCTCCCGTGTAGACGTTGAACTCTTCATCTTGCTCCGATATTTGTGTCAAGATTTCAGCGGCATCTCCTGTTATATGCTTGCGCTCGCAAAGCATCGAAAGCGGTCGGTAGCCATGGCTCATGGCCATCTTAATCACTTTCGGACTCTCGGCTATGAATATGCCGAGTTCAGATTCTTTGCTATGACGCAACTCTGCCTCAGTCAATTGGCTGTAGACTGCTATCTCAGGCGACTGCGTTGATTCGATCTCTATTATATTTATCATGGTGAATCTTTCTGTTGGGATGAGCAATTTGTAGTTTGGTTTGTTATATCAATGAGAGGATGACCTGGATGGTCTCCCGTGACATAATCCTGTGCTTGCCGTTTGGCAACTTCATTTTAACTTTCGTAAATTAGTTTAAACAACTTCATTAACTCCATATTGCATCATTATGAACAATCAAGAGAAAATGTCGGAAGCTCCGGCAGTTGTCGAGAGAGCCGGGGAAAAGACTGCCGTAGCCAAGGGTGTCAAAGATAGACTTCGTGACATATGGCTTGGCATTGCGTCATATTTCAATGTAAAGAACGATATAGAACCTCAAAATGATATAGAGGCGAGTATCCGTTCGGGCGTTTCGTTCAAGGGGAGCCAGCTTCTCACTCTGATTTTTGCAATCTTCATCGCGTCGCTCGGCCTTAACACCGACAGCATACCGGTGATTATCGGTGCAATGCTTATCTCTCCGCTCATGGGGCCTATTATCGGTGCCGGACTCGGTATCGGTATTCAGGATTTCGACCTTGTGAAGCGAAGTCTGAAAAATATTGCCGCCGCCGTTATCGGTTCGCTGATAGCCAGTGCAATATATTTCTTCATATCTCCGCAATATGAAAACTCGAGCCAGCTCCTCGCCAGAACTTCGCCCTCTATCTATGATGTCTTCGTTGCCCTGTTCGGCGGTGCGGCCGGCATTCTGAGCATAGCTGCCAAAAACAAAGGTCAGGTGCTTCCGGGCGTTGCAATTGCCACGTCGCTTATGCCTCCGCTTTGCACCGCAGGTTATGGACTTGCCACATGGCAGATGCATTTCTTCTTCGGGGCCTTGTATCTTTTCCTTACCAACATGATTTTCATCTTCTTCGCCACTTGGATTGGCGTGAAGATGATGGGTTTCCATAAAGTGACTTATTCCAATGTGAAGCGTGCCAAGCGCATGCGCACCATTGCTTTCAGTGTTGTGACTGTCACAATCGGCATCAGCGTATATCTGACATATGTCATGATTAGCAACAATATCTTCATGGCCAAGGCGCAGGAGTTCGTGGCTGAAGATATGGTCTTCCCCAATACGCAGGTGCTATCGCACAAGGAATATGTGGAAAAGGGCAAACGCTATATAGACGTGACACTGATAGGGGAGGCTCTGCCAAAGGATTCATTGCAGCTCGCCATGATGAACAAGCTCGATTCGCTTGGACTCGGAGGTGTGGTGCTAAACATCAGGCAAGGCTTTGCGCTGAGCCGTCAAGGTGTAAATTATGAAGAGAATGCTGACAAGTTCTATCAACTTATGCAGTCAGAGCTTGCCAAACGCCAGATGGTGATAGACTCATTGAAGCAAGTCGTCAACGCGGGCAACCGCTATTCTGTGGAGGGAGTAAGGGTGTCGCCCGAAATCAACGTGTTATTCCCTAATGTCAGAGACATTGCACTTGCCGACATGGTTGCTACGTCTACCACCGGGCAAAAGGCTTCGCAAAATACCACAGATACAGTGCGTATGATATTTGTCAACGCACCTTCAGGATTGACTGCGGGTGAGCGCCGCAAACTTATAGACTACATGCAGGTGCGCCTTGGTCAAAATGATATGCATCTTAACGTAAACCCAAGCAACTTCCCATGGCCGTCGGCAACGAAGGAGTAGTCTTTGAGGCAGGTCGCTTTCAATAATTCATGAAACTAAATCGTTAAGGATAAGAGAAGGGTCTTGGCGTATTGCATTGCATTTCGTCAGGACTATTGCCAGAATATATCTTTAAAACGATTAAGTATAATGAAATATAATAAGTTAGGCATATGTTTGGCTCTGTGCGCAGCATGTTGTCAAGGCATGTCGGCTGCGAGTATGCTCTTTTATGGAGGAAGCAAGGAGATTATAAGCTTGGTGCCGGAGCGCAACACCGGTCTCGATGTCGTTTATATTGTCTATGACATGTCGGCCATTTCTTCGGTCAAGGTCAATGTGACAAACGATGTGTCTATAAGTCGCTACAGCAATCTTGGCGGAGGCTTCGCCGAGCCGGTCGCTTTTCACATCGATGGCGACTATGCGGTGATTGACAATCCGGAGGGAGATATGGGTTATATAGTGCAGAGTCAAGGCAATGCTTCTTATTTCTGGATTGTAGATTATGCACAGCATATGCTGAGCCTTAGTTCAGTGCATGCTGCACCGGCTCAGACTTGCGATGACACTCAGATTCTGATTGAAGGCGATGGCTCCCCTATATATTATTACAGCATCGACGGACGTCGATGCGAGTTGACTCGCGACATTGAGGTGAAATATGACAATCTTGAATGGAGCGATGATTCCGAAAATTTCAAGCAGGTGTCAGTTACCAAGACATTCCCTCACCTCTCAGCCTCAGAGTCTGTAACTCCACCGCTATATTGCAGTTCAACTTTCAGGGTGAGTGGCGATCGTTTTCTGTCGCAATGGGGTATACCCCGCGAGGTGGTGTCGGAAACAGTGCAGCCCAACGGACTTGACTGCCACACATCGGCCGTTCAGACCAATATCGCTGATGACACCGAGGATTCCGATGCCTCTAATGTGATTAAGACTGAGGTGACTGGCATGGGTGGATCAGCACCCGTAGATATAACATTCAAGGCATGGGCCACAGATGCCGTGATTCACAACGAATGGCAGATTGCATCTGACGAGCAGTTCGAGTATATTGATTATCGCTTCAATGAGCAGACTCTTGATTACACATTTACCGATGAGGGTACATACTATGTAAGGTATGTGGGCAGTAACAGCGACGGCTCCTGTGAGACAGTTGGGGAGACATATACTATCGGTGTGGGATCCTCCGAACTGAAGATACCCAACGCCTTCACACCCAACGGTGATGGAATCAACGATGTGTGGAAAGTGTCTTACAGGTCGCTTATAGATTTCGAGTGCTCAATTTTCGACCGATACGGCAATCGTCTATATCATTTTACCGATCCTTCCAAGGGCTGGGATGGCAAGTATAACGGCAAGGTGGTGAAACCGGGTGTATATTTCTATGTCATCGAAGCCAAGGGTGCGGATGGCAAACGGTATAAGAACGGAGGAGACATAAATATCATAAACTCCAAAAGATATGGCAACTCCACTACCGGTGGTGGTTCGTCATCCGGTAGCCCTGAATAAAAATGATAAAAAAACGAACACTAAAATTTGGATAATTCAAAAAAAAAGAGTAATTTTGCATCGTCAAAAGGGAAATGAACCCTGAGACGCTGAATAGAGATTCAGTAGATTGCCTTGTGGTGTAATGGTAGCACACCGGATTCTGGTTCCGTTTGTGAGAGTTCGAGTCTTTCCAAGGCAACACGCGCTAAATCAATCATTGATTTAGCGCTTTTTTAGTATGACGGGCATGTCATGTACCTGTGGTGAAAGTCCATAAGGGGCGT
>CAJUIJ010000193.1 GCA_910586175.1 uncultured Muribaculaceae bacterium
ATGGTTGCCCCTGACGCTTTGGCTTGTACTAACCTTGTGGCTGCCAAGGGCGCCACCACCGACGGCTCGGTGATGACCACTTATTCGGCTGACTCCCATAGTCTTTACGGTTTTTTGCATCATAATGCCGCAAAGCGCCACGACAAGGGGGATGTGCGCGTGATACGCGAATGGGATACCAACAAGCTTCTCGGTGAGATTCCGGAAGTGGAGCAGACTTATAATGTGGTGGGCAACATGAACGAGCACCAGCTCGTGATAGGGGAATCAACGTGGGGTGGCCGTCCGGAACTTACCGACACGACCGGCCAGTCGGTGGTGGACTATGGCTCGCTGATTTATGTGACTTTGGAACGCGCCAAGACCGCCCGCGAGGCAATCGACATCATGACGCAGCTTGTGGCCGACCATGGCTATGCATCGAGCGGCGAATCATTCACCATCGCCGACAAGAATGAGGTGTGGGTGATGGAGATGATTGGCAAGGGTGCCGAAAAAGGGGCTGTATGGATTGCAGTGCGCATACCCGACAATGCTATAACCGGACATGCCAACGAGCCGCGCATACGCAAGGTGAACCTTAAAGATAAGGAGAATGTGCGCTATTCGAAAGATATGATATCGTTTGCCCGCAAGCGCGGTCTATACACCGGCAAGGATGAGGACTTCTCATTTGCCGACGTTTATGGTGAGCATGATGCTTCGACACGCCGTGGCTGCGATGCGCGTGTGTGGAGCTACTTCCGCCGCTTCAACAAGGATGCCGACAAGTATTACGACTGGTGCGCCGGCAAGAGCAATGAGCCTATGCCCCTCTACATTGTGCCCGACCGCAAGGTAAGCCTCGAGGAGATGCAGGATTCGATGCGCGACCATTTCGAGGGCACTCCGTTTGAGATGACGAGCGATATCGGCTCAGGCCCGTATCATGTGCCTTACCGCTGGCGACCGATGGAATATGAGGTTGATGGCAAGAAATATTGCATGGAGAGAGCGATAGCCACTCAGCAGACCGGCTGGAGCTTCGTTAGCCAAAGCCGCGACTGGCTCCCCGACAAGGTGGGCGGCCTGCTATGGTTTGGCACCGACGACACCAACACCTCCGTATATATGCCTTTCTATTGCGGCATGACCGAAGTGCCGGTGGAGGTGAGCTATGGTGATATCAACACATTCGACCCTCGCTCCAACTTCTGGATGACCAACATTGTGGCTAATCAGGCTTATAACCGTTACGACCAGATGATACCCGACATCCGCAAGGTGCAGCAAGGGCTGGAGAAGAAATTCATAGCCGATGTGCCTGCCACCGATAAGAAACTCGCCGACATGGTTAAAGCCGGACATTCAGCTGAATACACGATGACAGTCAACGACCTCGGTGCAAAGGTGGCTAAAGATGCCACTGACGCTTATCGCGACTTGGGCACTTTCCTCTTCGTGAAATATATGGATGGCAATGTGAAGAAAACCGACGAGAACGGCAACTTCATAAAGAGCGAAGATGGAATGCCCGTCTACCCGACATTCCCCGGCTATGACAAACGCTATTACGAAGAGATCGTGAAATCGACAGGCGAACATTTTTTAATTAATAATTAAGAATTAATAATGAATAACAGCTTCGCGACATTAAAAAAACTCGGTCGCGAAGCAACTACTTATAAAATGAAAAATTAAGAATTAATAATGAATAATTTATGACCTCCCGATTATTCATTATTCATTATTCATTATTCACTATTAATTATTCATTGTTTATTGTTTATCTTTCATTAATTTTTGACTATGAATAACTTCACTTTTTGCTCTCCCACAGAGTTTATATTCGGGCGAGACACAGAGAAGCATGTTGGCACAGCGGTGGCTTCTCGCGGTGCCACTAAGGTGATGATTGTATATGGCTCGGAGCGTATCCGCACAAATGGCCTGTTGGGCCGTGTGGAGGATGCATTGGCACAGGCCGGCGTGCAGTTTGTGGAATATGGAGGCATACAGCCCAACCCTACTGCCGAAAGCGTTTACAAGGGTATCGCCGTGGCACTTGAGAATGACGTTAACTTTTTGTTGGCCATAGGTGGAGGTTCGCCGATAGATGCCGCTAAGGCCATAGCCTTGGGTGCTGTGTATCCGGGCGACTTCTGGGATTTTTACGGAGGCCACGAGACTCCGCGGTTTGCATTGCCTTTGGGCGTGGTGCTCACTATACCGGCAGCCGGATCGGAGGGCAGCGGCAACTCCGTGATAACAAACGAGGAGACCCACCAGAAGATTTCGGTGCGCTATCCGGGACTTCTGCGTCCGCGATTCGCAATAATGAATCCGGAGATGACTCTCTCACTCCCTTGGGAGCAGACAGCCTATGGCATAGTAGACATGATGGCTCATATATATGAGCGTTATTTCTCCAATACCACCGGCACTGAGCTGGTGGATGCCTACAGCGAGGCGATAATGCGCGATGTGATGGACAGGGCGTTGACGCTGCGTATCAATCCGGAGGATTATGACGCAAGGGCCGACGTGATGTGGGCCGGCACGCTTGCGCACAATGGACTTTGCGGCGTGGGTAAGGTAGAGGACTGGGCTTCGCACCGTCTGGAGCACGAGGTGTCTGCCTTCTATCATGTGGCACATGGTGCGGGCTTGGCGGTGATTATACCGGCTTGGATGAAATTCTGCGCGAAGCGCAATCCCGACAAACTGTGGCGTTTCGCAATCAATGTGATGTCGGTTGACCCGGCAGGCAAGACCACCGAAGAGATTATAGAGGAGGGCATTGCTGAACTTACTCACTTCTATCATGATATGGGGCTGACAACGAGCCTTAAGGAGCTTATCGGCTGCGAACCCGACATAGAGAAGATGGTAGCATCGCTCGAGCGCAACATGGGCCCGACACTCGGCAGCTACGTGCCACTCTCGATGGACGACTGCAAGGAAATATACAAGTTAGCACTTTAAAGACCTTAAAGACCTTAAAGTCCTTAAAGACCTTAAAGTCCTTAAAGACCTTAAAGACCCTAAAGTCTTAAGGGTCTTTAAGGTCAACACATTACCTCTAAAACCTCTGAATTTAAAGATTTTTAAGAGGTCTTTATTTGGTAATGCCGAATATTTGAGTTAACTTTGCAATGTTGTACGGAAATGATGGACTCTTTTATCGAGAGTCTGTTATTTTTTTTACGTATCTGCACCCCTTGTATTGAGCGAAAAAATCATGACAGCATCGCACTATACAAGATGATAATCAATCTAATATACACTTCAAAATTATAAAATAGCAAAAGAAATATGGCAGCATATCTCACCAAAGAGGGTTTCGAGAAGAAGATGGAGGAACTCAAGGAGCTGGAGGCCCAGCGTCCAATCATCAAACAGGCAATCGCCGAGGCACGCGACAAGGGAGACTTGTCGGAAAATGCCGAGTATGACGCAGCCAAGGAGGCTCAGGGCATGCTCGAGATGAAAATCGCCAAGCTCAAAGAGCTTGTGGCATCTGCACGCATCATCGACGACAGCAAACTAAACACCAATGAGGTGCAGCTCCTCAACAAGGTGACTATCAAGAATGTGAAAAATGGCATGCAGATGACATACACCATCGTGACCGAGAGCGAAGCCGACCTTAAGGCATTCAAGATCTCGAGCAATACCCCCATCGCCAAGGCGCTTATGGGCCATAAGGTGGGCGATGTTGTTCAGGTACAGGCTCCGGTGGGCGTGATGGACTTTGAGATTATCGAAATCGGCATCTGATATTCAACTCTTTGACATTTTGACATATTGACATTATGTCAGTGGGTCATAAACAATATTACACCATGACTATATTCAGCAAGATTATCGCCGGCGAGATTCCCTCATATAAGGTGGCGGAGAGCGACAAGTTCTATGCTTTTCTTGACATTAATCCGGTGAATTGGGGCCACACTCTCGTAGTACCCAAGAAGGAGACTGACTATATATTCGACTTGGAAGATGCGGAGCTTGCGGAGATGACTCTCTTCGCCAAGAAGGTGGCCGCTGCTATCAAGCAGGCGATTCCCTGCCGCAAGGTCGGCATGGCAGTGCTCGGTCTTGAGGTGCCGCATGCGCATATCCATCTTATCCCAATCGAAAACGAGGGAGACATGGACTTCAAAAACAAGAAGGAAGGGGCTACTCCGGAGAAGATGGCCGCTATCGCGGCATCTATCGCTGCAAACATTTAATTGTCGTTAAAATAAATATTAAAATAATCGCTATTGTTAACTTGTGTTAATAATGGCGATTATTTTTATGTTTTATAACATTGTTTTAAAAATATTTTGTAATTTTGTATTGAGTTTTTCA
>CAJUIJ010000194.1 GCA_910586175.1 uncultured Muribaculaceae bacterium
GGCATCTACTCCGTCTATAAGCGCATATCCTCCGACACCTACGGCATAATAACCGCCAACGGAGGGTTTGATGCTGAAATGATTGCCTATGTTGAATTTATAGCCAATCATCACAGGCAACTGCAAATAGTCTATTTCCGCAAATTTGATAGAGTTGATTTCGGTGCCTGACAAACGTATGCCGGAAGTTGTGGCACCTTTTCGGATATACGCCAGCCCGGACTCCAAACATATTTTATTGGCAAGTTGGTATTCGGCATCAAGGCCAAACTTAAAACCGCTTCGGGCGGTGGCCTTATATTCGCTTACATCGAGGGTGTTGTTTACATATCCGGCTTCAATCCCAAAATTCCAGGATTGAGCCATAATATCTGCCGGAATAGCAAACAGGGCGATAAGAAATAAAGAGATAAAATGTTTCATATAGCTTGTTGTTCAAATGAGATAAAAGGACTCCCGACTCTCGCCGGGAGCCCCATTCTTGCATGAGATATTTGTTGTTTATTTTGTTCTGCCGGACTGGTCTTCCTTGGAGTCACGCCATACCCCGTTGACTTTATCACGTCCGAAGCGGTAGGTAATTCCAAACAGCACGGAAGCCGGGTGGGCGTTGAACGTGTGCCGCATGGTATAGTCTGCGTAATGCTCCTTTGATTTTGTCTTGTTCCACCCGAAGATGTCATTTGCACTCAATCGCAGATTGAGTCGGTCGTTGAGTAATGAGTATCGGAGGGAGAAATTGAGAATTTGGAATGAGTCGTAATTTATCAGGTTCTGCTGCCACGGGAAGAAGTGGGTAAACTGTGCGCTAAAAATCAGCGTTTTTGGTCGGTTGAGCATTACGTTGGTTGTCAGTTCAAGTTTGCCGGACCAATCTTCCATACTTTTGATTTTGAAATCGGGAACATCGCTGTGCGAATATGTGCGGAATACCTCACCACCGGCACCTATCTCCCAACGGTCAAAGAATGTGCGTCTGTAATTGGCATAGAGTCCTGTCTTGTTAGTAGATAGGCAATTATATGGAATTGTGCTTATAGTGCCTGTTTCGTCAAATCTGTTGACATATCCGATAGCATCAGATGCAAATGAGGTGTAGAGCACGGCATATAAACCTCCGAGGCCATAGTAATTTATCTCGGCATTGTTGTATATGGTAGGTTTCAACGCAGGGTTTCCTGCGGAATATTCGTCGGTAGTTGAATAGTACCTGAAAGGATTAAGCTCCCAGAGGTTAGGACGCCCCATACCCATTGAGTAACTTATATTGAAAGAACCGATGCGGTCTTTATTCCAAGAGAGGTTGAAAGTCGGGAACAGGTGTCCGTAGTTGTCGCGGTCAATTTGAGATAGGGAGATTTGTTTGCCTTTCGTCCACGTGTATTCATATCTCAATCCGATTTTACCCCAAAAACCTGCGCCAAAACCACGGGAGGCGGTGATGTATGCTGCGGCCACGCGCTCCGAATAGTCAAAAATATTGGTTTCGGTATTTGGGGTGGCACCGTTGCCATAAGCATACATCATAGAGTTGTCGGAAGAATTGAGTATGTCGGTATAAGCGACACCTGTTTCCAATTCCGCCCAGCTGTAAGGGAGTTTGAAGTCCGCTTTACCGCTGTGAAAACAGTAATTGCTCTTGCCGTCTTCGTGTACTTCATAAGGGTCGGAGTTAACGCTGTATGTGGTTGTAATATCCGACAGTTCAGGGCTATGACGGTTGAAATAATTGTAAGTCAGCTGTAAGGACTCGCCCTTGCTTCCGAAATTCCAGTCATAGAAGCCGGTAAGAGTAAGGGCATTGTTGGGGCGCGATTTGGATGTGGTCTGCGATGATGAGGAATATCCGCCGTAATCGGTAAAGTTGGTTCCGCTGTTGGAGGTGGCTTCGTAATTGTAGTTTGCAATCAGGCCGATATTCATATCAGGGGTAAATTTGTATCTGAACAGAGCATTTACCCCGGCATCAAACAGGTGTGATTTATTGCGTGTGGAGGATAAACGGGAGGGGGTGCCATCGGAAAATATGTATTCCATATCGTTGTCGTTGGTGCCGTAATGGTTCATCACGCTTGCATCAAGCGACATTTCGATTTTTCTTGTGGTATGGCTGACGCTACCGTTGGCATATTCGCGTAGTTTGTCACCATAACTTAACGAGCCATACAGGTTGCCTTTGGTGCCGAGAGTTTCATTGCGAGTGATGATTGATATATATACAGCATTTGGTTCCGCTGCATATCGGGAGGGGGGCGTGGTCAGCAACTCGATTTCTCAATATCTTCCGCTTGCAGGCTTTTAAGGCGCATCGACATGGCCGAAGCATCGAGTTCCATAAGTATGCCGTCGATGATATAACGGACGGTTCCTTTTCCGGCGACGCTGACAGCACCGTTATTCACGGAAACACGGGGTACGCGGTCAAGCACCGATTCTCCGTCAAGCCCCTTGGCGTATGGGTCGTTTTTCACGAGATAGACGAGCTTGCCTTCCTGCTGCTTGACAACAGGGCGTTTTGCCACAACGACAACTTCGTTGAGTTCAAGCTCTTTCTCCCACGAATCCGTTATGGAATCGGTGGGAGCCTGTGCAAAAGCCGAGGCAGTTGCCAGGATTAAAAGTGCGAAATTAGATAATATTTTCATCGGCGTAAGTTTTGTTGATTTTACTGATGCAAAATTACAGCCGTCGAAAATCCCTTGCCATACCCAAAAGTGTACGTTTGCATTAGCAGACGAAAATATACACTTTTGGGTATAGTACAGGCTTGGGGCTTTCTCTAATTTTGCATCAGAAAAATAATGATATGACAAGCGAAGAAAAGAATAAGATTGAGAGCTGCCGGATAATGATAGTCGGCAACGGTGAATTTGCAGACGCTATCAATACGGCTTTGCTAAAAGTCGGGTTCCACAATATTATATATGTGGAAGCTCCGACGGAGTCTGCCGATATTGCTGTTGATGTGGCGATGAACGGAATATCGGCCCGGTTGGGCGGTAAATTGCCGGTCGTATATCCGTTTGATTTTATCGAGGGTGGCGCGGCTATGGTTGTGCTGCCCGATGATAAAGTTGAATTTGAGGCACAGGGCGATGTCCGCCTGTGTGCAGCAAAGTATATGTCGGGGTATTGCGCATTTTGGAATATTGACAACAGCGACTGGTTGCGCGTGGTATTGCCGAGGATTGAGCAGGGCGAACAATCAGCAAAGGCGCAGAGAACAGCGGCCTGTATCTGCGCCAGGATATTGGCTAATATCGCAGTGGGGCGCGACGTGAAGCACTTTCCGCGCTTCTATCTATCGAAAAATTTAGAGTAGCTTGTTGTTGGTGGCCGCCGCGATAGCCTCGGAAATGTTGCGCACACCGAGTTTTTCAAAAATTCGCTGACGGTATTTCTTGACGGTGTCGGGCGAAAGGCAGATGCGGTCGGCAATCTCCGACATCGTATAGCCTTGTATAGAGAGTGTAAGCACCGACTTCTCCCCCTCGGTAAGACTCGGCATAGTGTTCTTATCCCACCGACGGGTAAGGGGATTAAATGCGAAATAGTCGGGAGTGCCGATATGGTGTATTTCGATATGGCCGGGCGTGGTGTGGGTGGAGGCAGACACAACGCATAGGGCAAGCCAAATCCTGCCGTCGGAAGTCAGGGCAAGGGAGGTCAGCTTATGGTTAATGAGGATTGGGTGGCCGTCGTTGAGAATATGAAAATCGTATGATATATACCAGTCTTTGCGCTGTTCGAGTGGGATTTGATTGTGAAAGGCAAAGCCCACACGGTTTATGTCGAGCAAAAGAGCCTGTTCGTCCTCGGGCACATATTTGAGATAGAACTGGTAGCCGAGTTCAATCATCTACTCCGGCGAAAGTCCGCACAGGAACATCGGATTGGGCGACACATACAGGAAATTCTGCTTGAAATAGTCAATGATATATACACTTTGGTATGTGGAGCGAGAAAACGCCTCTGCGGAGCGGATATACTCGTCCACTCTGCTGTAATCAAGTTCATCAGGTAGCTTTACCTCGTTGTCAGGTATGAAAAATTCGTCGGGCGTTTTCATTTCTATTACAAAATTAGTGAAAATTTCTAATAAAATGGCTGTCAGAGGTGTGGAAATAGCTTTGTTTGGGGAACTTTAATGTTCTCAAGCCGTGGCGACAGGAGCGTGAGGCAGTGCGCCGGGCGTATTACCTCACACAACCTTATCACCACCGCTTGCTCCCAGATGATGTGATAATTCAGGCGATAAGCCGTGTCAGTGGCCCGCGGATCCACAGGCA
>CAJUIJ010000195.1 GCA_910586175.1 uncultured Muribaculaceae bacterium
AGGCAGAAAAAATATAAATAATCTTGAATCTAAATATAAATAATCTTGAATCTAAATGGCTGAATCAAAATTAGTGGCATTTTTTACAGGCTGGCATGAATTCTCACTTTAGTCACCTTACCGGCTTTGCGTTTAAGGTATATACCCGGCTCAGGATTGCACACACGTATTCCCTGCAATGTGTAGTACTCCACACCTCCGGCCTCGGCCTCTATACGGTCTACACCCGATTTCACTGTCACCTCGAAAGGCTTCCATTCGGTTGTCACTTTCGGATCTCCATTGGCCGCACGCATCTCATTGGTCCAACGATATTCGTACTTGCCCAATGGCAGGTCTCTGACTTCGACTGAGCAGCTGTTGTCATCGGCTGTCGTCACAGGAGCTTCAAACAGGGCATTCTCTCCGGCTTTGCGATACTGGAAGTCGAGTTTCCCGGCCACGTTGACCGCTGCCGCCATGAAATCATTAGAATTCAGGAACAACTCCGGAACATCGGTCTCCTCTATGCCATCGTTGACCACTACAAGCGAGCAATTGAGAATGTCATGATCAAGATTCTCCTCCATTTCATCGAGAGCAATCTTGGGTGTCAACTGTTTGATTGTAGAAAAATTCCAAGGAGACACATTATAATTCAGAATTTTGCCGTAAGGCACATATATAGTGCCATAGATTCCGTCATAAAGATATGGCTTTGTCTTATCCTTGCCGAGTGCGAGTGTATATATACCTGTCTGCTTGGCCGGAGTCTCGGCACAGCTGTATATCAAGGTCTCGAGATTTCCCTTAGCACCAAACACTTCGGTCAGGCCGGATGCCTTGATGCTTTCGGGGAAAATCACATATTTCAGAGCCATACAATTTCCGAGTGCAGCATTATCTATCTCCTGCAATCCGGTCATGACAGGCAATGTTTCCAAAGAGGAGCAACCATAGAGGGCGAATCTGTCGAGCTTTGTCACATTGGCGCAACCATTTATTGTGGACAGCTTGCCGCAGTTCATGAATGCACTTACCCCGATACGTGTCACATTTTCAGCACCCTTCACCTCAACCAGCTCAGAGCAGTTGGTAAAGGCATTGTTGGGGATTTCCGTGATAGAATTCGGGATAAAGGCTTCCGTAAGTTTCGACATTTCCTGAAATGCACGTTCACCTATAACCTCAAGAGAAGCGGGGAGATTGAGGCTTTCGATGCCAGAACAGTTGGAGAAAGCATAGCTGCCGATAGAACGGAGCGTCCTCGGGAAGGTTATGCCTGTAATCGGAGTGCTTGAGAAAAGATTGCCTCCAATAGAAGTTACATCATAGGGAGTGCCTTCGATAGTCACCTGCGGAACCATCACTACATTGATAGCATCGCCCGGACGCAGGAACTGTGTCGCCTCCACCTCGCACACATCACCCGTAGAGGTGACAGTATATTTGAACAGGTGATCGGTAACGGTATCACCGACTTTCACAGAGCTTTCCTCGACTTCGAACGACTGCCAATCAGTTGTAATCATGGGGTCTGAGTCACCGGCCTTCATACCGTTTGTCCACCGATATTCATATTCACCTGCCGCAAGATTATTGAGCGTTGCCGAGCAGATACCGTCGTCACCTACCGTGACGGCAGCTTCCAAAAACGCATTATCACCTTTCTTGCGATACTGATACTCAAATGTTGAGGCAACGTGATTATTGAAAGAGGTGAAATCATTGGCTTTCAAAAATAAATCAGGCACATCCGTTTCTTCCACACCATCATTCACCACTCTCATGGAGCAAACGATTGAGCCATTGAGAGGCTCAGCATTCATCTCCGACACCTTGGCCTTTGGAGTAAGTTCGCTCTTGGGGCAGAAACTCCAAGGCATATCCTTTGTATATGCATCTGAACAGCCGTAAGGCACATAGAGTGTGCAATATTTACCATCTTCAAGATATGGTTTACTCGAGTCTTTACCATATGCGAAGGTATATACTCCTGTCTGTTCGTTGGGAATGCTCGCACAGCTGTAAAGAAGTGTGTGCTCACTTCCACGAGTGTAAAAAATCTCACCAATACTGTTTTCCTTAATAGTGACAGGGAATACGAAATACTTTAGATTATAACATTCACGCAAGCATTGGCCCCCCACATATTCCAGCATCGGCATCTCCGGAAACACTTCAAGAGCAGAACATCCCCAGAAGCTGAAATCATCGATTACCGTGACCTTAGACAAGCCTTCGAGCGATGTAAGGGCCTGACATTTGGCGAAAGCATACATACCGATTGTTGATATTCTCAGCGCCTGTCACACTTCTCAGTGCAGTGCAATTGTAGAATAGATATTCATCCAAATATACCATAGACTCCGGAATATCAATAGTCGTCAGTTTTGTCATATTCTGAAAAGCTGAAGAACCGATTTCGGTCACTCCTTCCGGAATAACGAACTTCGACATATTTTCGCATTTGTAGAATGCCTCCTCACCTATCGTGCGTATTGTGGAGGGGAGTGTCACTCCCGTAATTTTGGAATTTTTGAAAGCGGTGCTGCCGATTGATGTGACTGTATTTTCCACACCTTCCTCAGTTATACTTTGTGGCACTTTCACCGCCTTATTAAGATTCTTATTGATTATCGACTCAACTTCCAATTCAGGGTGTGCCCCTACCGAAGTTACTACATATTTAAATGTGCCATCGCCGAACTTCTGTCCCAATGCGAGTCCCGGAAGCGGGGCGGCGACCCACTCCTTCCAAGTAGAAGTCTGGAGTTGGGGGGGCAAAGATCCAGCCATCTATGCAACCATCTTCAAGTTTGCGGCCTGACGCGCCAACCTGCGAATACGAGAAATTCTCATCGCCCGGATTGAATGTCCAGTAAGACCAATAACCTTCGAACCAGCCACCGTGCCAACGGTCGCCTGCGTCGGTGGCATAAGATCCGTCATAACCTGCGGCACCACCCTGCATAAAACCGTTTGCACCGGGTTCCACCACAGAGCCATCGCTGAGAGTTACAGAAAAAACACTGTCATCGTTGCCATCCCAACCGAAGCCATCGATTGTCGTGCCATACTGGCCACCGTCGGTGAAAGCGCCAAACAGTTTAGGGTGCATCTCCACCACAGCCTTGGCTACATCAGTGCCTGTAGCCTCACCACTCCAACGATATCCGAACATAAGGGCATTATCTTCGTCATCATCGCTCCATTGAATCACGAAAGCACATTTCTTGTCACCCTCTCCGGCCCAAGCCTGGATATCGGCGAAATCGAAATCTACAATTGGGATAGGATCCGGACCCCAGGCCTTGGAAACTTTCCCTTTGGCAGGGGCATAAGGACGGCCCTGCACGGTTTGCGGAATCATGGCAGATGCCCCGATAGTCTCTAACCCCAACTTAGTAAGAGGTCCTTTGGGAAACAAGATTCTGAAAAGCCCGGAATCGAAATACATAGATTTGCGCGTATCTTCAAGTGCTCCAATGCCATAGCCGTAAATCTTATTTGAAGGTTGGGATTTTTTATAAATTACCGCATCAAATCCAGCTGTTCGTTCATCACTAAAAGTCAGTTCTATCACAAATTTCATGCCACTATTGTCAGTGGCAACAAATTTGCGGCATGTCTCCGCAGCAAAACTTGGGAATATAAATAGAACCGCGATTACTAAAATAAATATTCTTATTGTCAATATCTTTTTCATGATGATTATTTTTAATGGTTGTTATTTTCTTGTTTTTTTCTTTTTGCCGGAGCCTTTTGCTGCGGTGACCTTTCTGGCCTTCACCCAGTCTTGCTCATATCTGTCAAGCAACTGACTGATGTTGTATGATGCTGTTCCATCCTCAGAGATTATAATCTGGTCAGTTTTTACCGAGCCGGAGGGGAGACTGTATGAGAAGCGAATATTATCATAGGTCTCGAAGCAGAGGAAGTTTGTACCGTTCATCTTAGTTATATTCCAATTGCCATTCAGAGTGCGTCCACCCACAGTGATGGTACCTCTTCCTCGTGCACAATCCAATATGTCGGTGCCGGTAGATTTGCCGATATTGAGGGTTATCTTGCGGTTCTGCACATCTGTCACTACATATTTGCCTACCGGATTGGCAGCATCAAATATATTCTGAGCATGCGCAGACAAAGCCGACAGCATGAACAAAAGCATCATGAGAATAAGGGTACTCCCTTTTTTTGATTGATTTATAAGTTTCATATGAATAAAATTAGATTTGGTTTTACAATAGTTCGTTAAAAAATAATTCATAGGCTAAGCGGCATCTGCCGCAAT
>CAJUIJ010000196.1 GCA_910586175.1 uncultured Muribaculaceae bacterium
AACAGTTGTTAAAGAGGGTCTCTATACAGGCATTGAAATGGAACGGCGATTTCCATTGAATCCTTTTTTAACAATTCAACCGTTTTTTACATTGGCCCTATATTTCCTTTAATTCCTTGTGCAAATATTGCGCACTCTATCGCAAGTATTGCACAAGAAATTAAAGGAAATTAGCGATGCAACTTCATTTGGGGGGAGTATAAATGTGTTCCGGCAAAGCCGGATATGTGTCGCAGAGCGACCATGTCTTCTTTTCTATCCTCTCTTCCGATTCAGTGCATGAATGATAGGAACCGCTTGGCCTTGGCTTCATCAAGTTTGCGAATCTTATCTCTAAGCCTGCGTTTCCTGTCGTATACCTTGTCCTGGTCATCGATACGTAGTAGAAGGCAGGTCACAATATGAGGAAAATCGAGCACTGAAAAAATGAAGAGCCGGTAGTCGATATCTTTCAGCATTGGAAATTCGTGCTTGAAATCCGAAAACAGATTGTTGAAGCCGGAATCAATCTCGTCGGCAAATTCTTGAATCTTGTTGTCGCTGATTGAAATTTCATCAATCAACGATGATACCTTATTGGCAATCGCCCTCCTTGCCGTTTTAGTATCTTTGCTTCGTTGCACAATCTCGCACAATTGCACAAGCAGTTCATATTTGCCGGCAAGTATTTTCTTGATCTTTTCGTCGGTTATTATATCCCTTTCCCGATAACGGCTTATGGATTCCTGCAATTCTTCTGCAAAATTTACTTTCTCTTCAATTTTCTTTCTTTGGTTGGAGATAATGTTATAGGCAGCAAATACCACAATGCCAATTGAAATCAATGCCAACAATATGGAGAGCAGTACGATTCGATTCGACATCTCAATTTTTTCCTTATCCCTCTTGGCGCAATCACCATAGAAATCCGCTATTGTAGTAGATAGTGATTTATTGAATACCCGTTGCAGAGAATCATTAGTGAGCCTGTCGAGTTCGTCTGAATAATTTAAAGCATTTTTAATATCCTCTTTTGCGTAACTTACATGAAAATTTGCCAATGCGTTAAGTATGGAATCATTGGAGTGAGTCTGACTTAATATCGATTCCGATCTGTCAGTTTCATTTATTAATGCTAAGCATGCTGCTAAATATAAAGAATCGCTTGAAGTTGCACTGCCGTTTTGGCAAAGTATATTTAAAGATTTTATTGCCTCCTTAGGTTTGTCATCTCCTATATATGCTTTTGCACCCAAGCGCAATGCTATTTCGTAAAGGAAGGAATCATTTGCCTTTAATGCTGAATCCCCGAATTCCCTTGTTAATTCGTACACCTCTTTATATTTTCCATTGCTCTGATATGCAGTGGCCAGGTCGTACATGGCATAGTTTATGTAAGGCTGGATGCCGGCTTCCTTAATATTTTCATATTCACGCTTGGCATATGCCAACTCATCGCCGGCATTGAACGAGTCGGAATATATGTCAGACATGCCCCGGCATGCCATGCCGACATAAAATTTGTTGCCGATTTCCTCAGCCGCATCTATCGCCTGAAGATATGACACCAATGCACTCGATATGTGGCCGGTCTGTTGTAACACCCTTCCGCAGTAATAGAGGCTCATGGCAAGATGCAATTTATCAACTGTTCTCTTGTAGTAGTCCACAGAGAAGTTGATTATCGAGTCGTTGGTAAGTGGCATATGGTTCTTGTCGAGTGCCATGGTGTAGAGAAGTCCATAGAGAGCCTTGTCTTTCGACTCGCGAAGTCCATCCATGTTTATGTCATCGATGATGTGGAGAGCGGAGTCAGGCGAAGTCATAATCAGCCGTTCGGCCTCATTGAGCTGTTCGCGTACCTTACGGTCGGTACACCCGAACCCGATGATTGTCCCCGTCAAGAAAACCAATATCCAAAAAGCATTCCTCATATACAAAATATGGGTCAATGTAAAAAGTATGTTGTCGTCACCAAAGGTTCCTTCCTCTTTGTGGCTTCGCGACGTTGCATCGCGCACTGGGGAGGAGGAGGCGCCGCCGACGACCATAAAAGGGAAAGGTTGTATTTTAACATTTCAACCGAATTTTTACATTGACCCCAAAATATCATATCCAAAATATCAATGCCGGTACGTCAAAACTCACGTCAAACACGCTGCATCGCGAACTGGGGAGGAGGAGGCGCCGCCGACGACAACAAAGTTACAATCTCTGAATCTCGACATCGTTAAGGGTGCGTGATAGTGAGTCGAAGTTGGCAGCAATCAGCGTAATTTCCTTGCCGGAGGCTTCAAAGCCCTTCCAATAGCCGCGCTCGTGTATCTGCGCCATAGCCTCGGAGGCCGAAGCGTCAACCTTGAACTCGAAGATATATACATATAGGTCCGTCTCTACAGTCATGTCGATGCGCCCGCGCGACATGCGCTGCTCCACATGCGCCCGATAGCCCATAAGGGTGAACACAAGGTAAATCGCATTCTGAAAATGGTCTTCAGGCACGCTTCCCTTGCCACCATAAGGCACACGCGCCACAAGACTCGCAAGCCGGCGCATAAACTCCTCTGCATTGCCCTCGTTAACCTCGTGTAAAAAACTGTTGATGACAAAAGCACTCTCAGATTCTTTAACATTGGTGTAATAAGGCACAAGAAACTTAAGGAAACTCTCTCTTACCTCCCTATTGGGGTAATCGAGTATCACTTCATTATTTTCTATATTGACATCGGCTATTGTAATATATCCGCTTTGATATAATGTCACAATTGAATCTTCGGCCATTATGCCGGCAGATGCCAACGTCTGTTTGTCGATGCAGTATCTTGATATTTTGCGTAACTGCATACCCTGTTTCTCCAAAATATGCACTAAGAAGGTCGGTGTGCCACTCTGAAACCAGTAATTGTCGAATGATTTGGAAGCAAAGACATAGATAAGGCTGAAAGGATTGTACACATCAACCAACGACATGGAGAAATGGTAACCGTCATATCGGGATTTCAGTTGCTTACGCACTGCCTCTCTTGATATTCCGTAGGTTAGGGCGAGCGACTCTATGCCTGCTTGGAAGTGTCTGTCAAGTTCCTCGTTGGTAATGCCACATATGGCAGAGTAATCGTTGTCAAACGTGATGTCTCGCAGGTTGTTGAGGTCTGAAAAGATTGAAATTTTGCTGAAACGTGCCACGCCTGTGAGCATGGCAAACTCGATGTAGCGATCCATTGACTTAAGGTTGCCATAAAATGCTTTCAGTGTGTCGCGGAATGAGTCGGCAAGCCTTTCGTTGTGGATGGCCGACAGCATGGGCTTGTCATACTCGTCTATCAGTATGACGACTTTCTTCCCGGTAATTTCATAGGCACGTTCAATTACATGAGAGAACCTCTCTTCCACGTCACGGTCTTTCTTTTCGTCACCATATAGCTTTTCCCATTTCTCAAGGTGGCGTATGAGCTCTTTAATGAGCGAAGCGTGTTCGTGGTAGTTACGGGTGTTAAGGTCAAGGTGCAATACAGGGTGAGGTTCCCAATCGTCGGTAAGCGAGTCGAGGGCAAGTCCCTTGAACAGGTCGCGACGCCCCTGATAGTAAGCCTCGATAGTGGAGAGCAGCAGGCTCTTGCCGAAACGGCGCGGACGTGACAGGAAATAATACTTTCCCTCTTGTATCAATTGATGCACGAAGGCAGTCTTGTCTACATAAACATAGCCATCCTCCCTTATCTCAGAGAAAGTTTGAATTCCAATCGGATAACGAATCACTCCGCTTTCGCCCACATGTCTCTCTTCACACATAACAATTCGGTATTAAGGCATCCTAAGAATGCCAAAGTCAGTCATAATACACAGTAATGTCGCTAAATAGGTCTTATATAGATGTTCCGCTTATACAGATGTTCCGCTTACGTTCAGCGACGCTTGAAGGGCATAGCCCGAAAGCCCGCTTGCGTTTCTTTGCAGTTCGTACAAATTTAAAATAAAAGAGAGTTCCGCGAAAGTTCCGCGTCATGGTGCGCCAAAGGCGCGTTCAGCGTTATTTTAAATTCTAATGTTCCAATAAAACTAATTTAGAGACATCATAATACAAAGATAACAAACTTTTCGAGAATAAACAACCAAGAGAGACATTGAATAATTAACAATGAATAATGAATAATGAATAATACCTCCACGCAAAACTTTCCTTGAATTCCTTGAATTCCTCGTGCATAAAATACCTCGTGCAAAAAATGAGTGAGGGGCCAAAGCCCCAACAGCTAATGTTGCACAAGGAAAGAAAGGAAATTGGCTACGCGT
>CAJUIJ010000197.1 GCA_910586175.1 uncultured Muribaculaceae bacterium
CCTCAACGGCTCGGTGAAGATAGAGGGTGGCAGCGACCGATGGTTCGACATGATGGAGCGCAAGGATGAGCAACTGAAGAAGAAGGATGACCAGATAGCCAAACGAGACGACCAGATAGACCGCCTCCTCGCCATCATCGAGCGCATGCAGGGCATGTGATGGCTGTTGCTTGCGGCAACCGAATAAATTGTGTAGATTTGCAAAAAACAACTTGACGGCATGGCTAACAAAACTGCTAAGATAAAACTGCGGGCCTTTAGGATTTTAAATCCGGCTCTTACCGAACCCCATTCTGACATAATCCCTTTGCTTCAAAAGGTGCTTACGCAAGAGTCCACGGCTCAGCAACGCCGAATGAGGCTCAACGAAAATGATGCGGATGAGGATTTGCTTTCGAATTTTGCATGGCAGCAAAACTACTCATATCTTTTTGGTATGATGTTGCGAATCATACCTGCTGACAATGGGGGTGTGATAGACTCCGGCCTGTTTGCACAGCATACAATAACGATGGCAGAGGTTAACGCTGGGGATTCGAATCAAAGTCAGTACAAGGACCATTTTTATTTTGCAATAAACAAAGAATATCTTGTGACAAACCTGCCGGGATCGTACAGTATTGATAGACTGCAAACCTATATCAATTGGCTTTTGAATCCGGTAAGAGGGGCGAGGCTCTTTGAAATTACGCCCGTTACGAAAATCCCTGATGGAATGAAATTGTCTGAGATAAGAGGCATAGAATTTATCGGCAGCAGTGGCGCACCATCGGTTACGGCAGGGGTCGTTAATCCCGCAAACAGCACCACAACGAAGATGCAAGAGCTAAAAACCTCGCTTCTTGACTTGCTGTTTGCTGACACTTCCAGCATAAGCGACATAGAGCGAGACCAAATCATATCTGCCAAGCTGCTCCTGACAGTTAAACGTAAGCCGCATGATATGGCGAACGAAGACTATCACCGTGTCATGGGGGCCGTGACGCGTCAAATCACCAATGACAGCGGAATTGCCATAATTTCAAGGAACGGCAATAAATTTACAGGTGAATATATCAAGGTGGTGCAGGACATTATCGTAGAGAAGACCACCGGGAACAGGCTTGTGGAGGAACAACTGAAGCAGAAAATGGAGATGTTCCTGAATGAGCTGAATAAAAATTTTTAGGAACGATGGCTAAACTTATTGCACGCCTAATCATCTGCGTTATTTTTGCAACAGCATTGGCCTCCGTGGGAGTGAGCGGCAATGCCGCGGTGTTGCAAACGCTGTATGCTGTGCTCGGCATAGTGTTCTCCATCTCCATGAGCTTATTGGTATCCTTCAACACTTCAAGGATTCTCAATAAAATAATCCGCAAAAGACTGCGATTGTCCCTGTCTTATTGCCTAAACATGTGGCTTTTTGATTTCGGTGCATCTACCGTTGTGTTGGTGGCGGCTCTAATTTGGAATAGAAACGACATCCGGCTTGTGTTGTGGGATTGGTGTGTCATTGACGTGATGCTCATCGCAATAACAACAGTCACTGTGTCTCTCCTGTATGAGATTTATAATTTCCGTAGACTTTACAAAGCTCATACAGACATAGAGGACTTAATAATAGCCGAAGATGTGGCAAAAAGACAATGATATGGAAGCATTGACAATTAGACTTAGTGAACTGATGGATAACACTTCGCTTGTAAGGAGTGGAGAAAATTTATATGATGCCATTGTCGGCCATATAACAAGACAAGAGCCTGTAAAAATAGACATGGCGGATGTGCCTGCTTTGCCCACAGTGTTCATGAACCCTGTGTTCGGTCGGCTGATATTGCAGCATGGCAAGCGAAATGTGGCAAGCCTGCTGACATTCTCAAACATAATGAGGTCGCAGTTGACAAGGTTCAAGGATTATTTCAATAGTTTTGACAATTGACATGGAGAATCTTTACAAACATATCACAGATGCTTTTCATTCGTTATGGCAGATGAAGAAGCGCGGGCGGAACCGGTAACAGATTGTTACCGGTTGAAACTCGTGGCTCCAGACGGCAAGATGCGCCTCACTGATGTGGCTGGCCATCGTCGAACGCATGCAGGGCGTGTGATGGCTGTATGCTTTTGGAGATCATTCCTTTCTTTTTTATAGACCATATCGGCAATAATGCCGATATGGTCTATATGGGTTAATTTGTTGATAGACAGTTTTAAGATGTTGGTTGGTGATATTCCATCTGATACTTTTTGTGTACGCAACTAAACCGTGTTTATAATAGATATCTAATTTGTAAATGCTTGATAATGAACATATCGTTGACGACAACGATATGCTCTATGTGTTTAAATTTTTGAAATACAATCGGTTATTCCTTGTAAATCCGTTATGTAAGCTCACGGAGCGTACGCAACGCGAATTCTTTTTATAAAAAATTGCTTGAAAATTTGTATAGTATAGAATTATTTACTATCTTTGTAATGTATTAAGTTACACGAGAACATTAACGTATTGTTTAATCAAAAAAACTTCAGGCAATGACAGAAGAAGATTTTATATCGGGGCTTGATGACCTGATAGGGATGCTCAAATCGTTCAGACAAATCAAAGACAGAGGTCGCAAGCGATGGTTGAGAACTGAGATAAGGAACCTGCTCCGATTATTGATGAAAGAATGAAAACTCCCCCTCCCGAAAAGGAGGGGGACTAAAAAACTAAAGAAAAATGAAAGATTACTCTAACGACCCGGTGCTGTCTAAGTTGAAATTTATTGAGCGGTCTGACCTGCTGCGGGTGATTAACGGCACCTATATAGCCGAACGGTTCTTCGGCAAGTCGTGCAGCTGGTTCAGCCAGAAGCTCACCAACCAGATAAAGAACGGCAAGCCATGCGAGTTCACCAAGGATGAGCTGCAAACCCTCAGCAACGCCCTCCATACGATAGCCCTCGAACTTCAGGACCTCGCCGACGAGCTTGTCTGATATGACATGAAGCAAATCCATGCCGCCTAAATCTCCAAAAGAGAAAACTGTCATTGCCCGGCGGCATGGACACAAGGCGCGGCCACCCTCCGGGGCGGTCGCGCCAATTTTTTTTATAAAAAGTAGTCTGAAAATTTGGATAATAACGAATTGTTTATTATCTTTGCATTGTAATCCTAAAATCATTGGTTATGGACAAACAACAATTGATAAAACAACTTATCGGCAAGCGAATGGAAGCAAGGGCGCTGCTCGAGGCTTTTAAGATTTTGGATCCAAAAAAGTATGAAAGAGACCTGGATATCCTGCTTGACCGAATGAATGAGATTGACAAGATCTTGAAGGATCTGGAGAAAGATTGACAATGAATCACCGCCCGGCATGGACGGGCGGTGAAATCTAAAGCTATGGTTATATGTTACAGAAAAAATTAAATGAATTGGGAAAGCTCATCGAGTCAGAACCCACCTCTCCAGAGGTGATAAGGTTGGCCCGCGAGATAAAGAGCGAATGCCGTTCGTCAGAAGAGGAGGCGATGGTTGAGGTGTTTGTGGGTTCGCATTTGCCGATGTTGACGGCAAGTGTCGAGTCTCTGCATGAGGATGCGGTTAAATTGCAGCTCGATGAGGTGAGCGACATGCTCAACCTTTCGTATATAGCACGCAAATATTTCAAGAAATCGCGTGCATGGCTCTCACAGCGGGTCAACGGAAGCATGGTAAATGGTAAACCATGCCGTTTCACGGCCATGGAACTTGATACGTTCAACAATGCGCTGCGTGATATGTCGTCAAGACTCTCCGCTGTGACACTAAGATATTAGTCCCCGTCCATAACGGAGGATTACACAAGCCCTGCCCCGGGGACGGCAGGCAACGGCGCGGCCACCCTCCGGGGCGGTCGCGCCAATTTTTTTTATAAAAAGTAGTCTGAAAATTTGGATATTAATAAATTAATTACTATCTTTGTAGTGTAATCAAGAAAGGAGGTGTCAATATGAATGAATAGGAAAAGATGGTTGATTTTCCGGATAATGGATTTGCTGGAAATAATCGAAACTCCGAAAAATCAACCGATTGTCAACCAAATCCGGGGGCTGCTCTTCAGCCTGTTGAATGAAAATTAATGTTGAACAAATGCCCCCGGGGTGACACCCGGGGCAAATTTACAAAATATATGGATAATGACAAAATCACGTTTGAGCAGTTTTGCGACCCTGCCTTCAGACGTGCCGAGCAAATGAAGGTGAAGTCGGAGGCCGCATGGGTGGTGTTTCATGAGCTTGACGGCCTGCTGAATGTCTCC
>CAJUIJ010000198.1 GCA_910586175.1 uncultured Muribaculaceae bacterium
ATACCAATACCCGCCACAATCAGCAGCACAACTATTATTATAAGTCTTAATATTATAAGTCTTTTTATCATATATTCCTTTATTTACTTGAATATTTACTTGAAGTCGTTTATGAGACAGACTTTAAACTGCGTCTTTGTAAATTATCTCTATTTCGTCAGCCTCATAGCCTAACTGCATCAGCATCGGTTTGAGCAATGCCGTGGCGTTAGCCTTCGCAGTTGACTCTATATTCATCTGCGGGATGCTTGCTATAACTGCTTCACGACCCTGTTTCTCGAATTCGCTTATCTCCGAGTCCGAAAAAGAACTCCTCAAAATATCAGTATATTCTCTTATACCCTTGTTGTCAATTTTCGATGAGGTCAGCTCTGCCTTTGGTGTGGGGAGAGTTAGTGTCAACTTGTGTGGATTCGTGGTCATTACCACATCTTCAGAACTCAGATCTCCAAAATCAACATATGCCTTGATTACAGCATCCATTGGAATTGCTATCTTGCGGTCGCCTATCGGCAATGACATCGAAAATTGTCGGTTCATAATCTTACCGCTGAGGCGTTTCACATCATCGGCCGTGATTATCTTGTGAACTGCATACTCTGTAACGTACAGGCGGTTAGCCTCACGAAGCTTGATCACTACATCATCGGGCGTAGGTCCACTTTTATCGCTGCACGAGGTGAGCATCATAATGCTCATCATGCCGATCAATATTTTCTTTAATACATTATGTTTCATGTGTCTTTCCTTTTTTATCTCGTATCAGTATTCGAGCTTTGTCCTAAATTAGTTTAAATAACTTCGAAGATAGGAAATGCAAGCAAACGTTTATGCTTTATTTCTCAAAAAATGTTAATGCCTTGAATTCCTCATTCTCCCATACGCTCATGTCGTTTAGTACCAGCATCACAGGGTAATGCAGTGACTCTGCTAACTTTCTCGCCTCCTTGCTGCCCAAAGCCATCATAGAGGTTGAGAGAGCATCAGCCTCCATGCATGTCGGTGCTACCACCGTGGCGCTAAGGACATCTGTACGCACCGGACGACCGGTTACGGCAGAAATCGTATGGCCATAAGTCTCTCCGCTCGCTGAGGTGTGGAAGTTGCGGTAATTGCCCGAAGTGGCAAGACCACAGTCAGTTATTTCTATCACGCATTGAGACTCATGTATTACCGAATCAGTCATAATCGGACGGTCCACAGAAACTCTCCATTTCATGCCCGAAGGAGACTTGCCCGCGCAACTTATTTCACCTCCTATTTCCACAAGCCTGTTGGCCACGCCGTTGCGTGCAAGCATCCTGTTCACCTCGTCGCAGCCGTAACCCTTGGCTATTGCAGAGAAGTTAAATTGAATCCTGCGGTCTTGTTTTATCAGCCTGCCGTTATCAAGTTTTGTCTTGGATATGCCGGTAAATGCCATCAGAGAGTCTATCAGCAGGGTGTCTGCCGTGGCCTTATGACCTTTGCCGAAGCCCCATGCCGTTATCAGTGGGCCGAGAGTAGGGTCAAAGGCTCCATTGCTGAGCCGGTTAATCCGTACTGACTCCCGATATACCTCTGTCAGGTGTTTGCCAATCTCAATCTCTTCCCCCCGGTTTACACGGCTTATTATACTCGTGGTGTCAAATACATTGAGCGACGCGTCCACCTGCTGCATCATCGATATTATGCTGTCGGTGAGGTCTTGCTCCGAATCATAAGTCATATGATATTGAGTGTGCCATATCATCCCTTCGGCATTTCGATATTCACTACGCTTGCATCCGCACAGACAAAGCATACATGATGCCAATATAGCTGAAAATTGCCTGAAATTTAAGCTCATTGTATTATTTTGTGAGTTTTTTGTATTTTTTTTGACCTAAATCGTTGTTTTTACTTTGTAAAGTTAATAAAAAACATTAAATTTACATAATCGGAACATGATTCAATCGTGCCTCTGTGCCTTAAGCGACGATTGGGATATATTAAAAATTGATTTTAAGTAATTCCTTATTTAATCATGTTTCGGCGACACGGAACTTTTAAGTAATATTTCTAAAACCGAAATGCTATGAAAGAATCATTTGTTTTCCTTGCCGACGGCTTTGAAGAAGTAGAAGCTCTGACGGCGGTAGATGTGTTGCGTCGTGCCGGTATGCCGGTGCGTACAGTGTCAATCAGCAGCTCGTTGCAGGTCACGGGTGCCCATGGTATCAGCGTGAAGGCCGATGCCATTTACGAATCGACCCTCTTCGGAAATCCCGGTTGGCTTATATTACCCGGTGGACTTCCCGGTGCCGACAACTTGTATAAGTTTGCTCCTCTGCAAGGACTGCTCAAACAACATGCAGAGTCGTCCGAAGGTCGTATTGCGGCCATTTGCGCCGCACCGGCCGTAGTGCTTGGCAAGCTTGGTCTGCTCAAGGGCCGTAAGGCTACATGCTATCCCGGATTCGAGGGAATGCTCGAAGGTGCAGAATATATTGATACCCGTGTTGTGGCAGATGACAAATTTGTGCTCGGCAACGGCCCTGCATCAGCTCTTGAATGGGCTCTCGCCATTGTCCGCATGCAGCTCGGTCAGGAAAAGTCGTGTACAATTGCGAACGATATGTTGCTGTATCCTAACGGTGACGGTCAGTTTAACAACTTGTTCGGCTGAAAATAATGAATAGTTGACAATGAATAACTGAATAATTGTTAGCTTACAACTTAGCATCTTAATAACTGAGTAGCATAAAAACTGAACAACGTAAAACTAAACAACTTAAAAATTAAGTAGTTTTGGATCTCTATTACACGATACAGCAGACCGGCTCATCTCGCTACACGGAGAAGATGAGCCGGTTTATTGCGTTTGCGATTCCTGTCTCGTCGGCCGAAGAGGCTAAAACCGTAGTCAAGGAATACCAGAACAAGTATCACGATGCCAGGCATGTATGTTGGGCTTACATGCTCGGACCTGAACGCAAGGAGTGGCAGATAAATGACAACGGCGAGCCATCCGGCACGGCAGGAAAACCAATGCTTGGACAAATCAACAGCTTTGAACTGACCGATGTCCTGTTGGTATGCGTGCGCTATTTCGGGGGCATAAAGCTCGGTACATCAGGTCTTATCGCTGCATACCGGGAGGCTGCGCGTCTCGCACTTGAAGACGCCGGACGAAAGGAGTGTCGCCAGACCGAGCGCATGAAGTTGCAGTTCGGTTATGAGGAGGCCGATAAGGTGCTTCGCATCATAAAGCATCCTGATATCACAATCATGTCGAAGACATTCGACAACCTTTGTCACGCCGAAATCGAATATCCGCTTGACCTGCATGACGAGCTTGCAGGCAGGCTTTCCAACTGGATTATCGGTGATGAAATATAATGCACAAATAAAGGCTCTTTAAAAATTATTTGGCTGAAATAGTGCATAATTCAAAAAAAATTACGATATTTGCATTGCAAAATGTGCAAACAAACCATTGTGTTAGTTTGTGTATGGTGCAAAAGGTTGAATCATAATAGTTTAAGTTTTAGGCAGACCATTTGGTCGAGGATGGACAATGGGGAGGACTTTGAAAAATCATTAATTATTTTTTGTGAAATGACAAAAGCAGATATCGTAGCAGAGATTTCGCGCAGCACCGGTTTGGAAAAGGCTGCAGTGCTCGCAACCGTGGAGAAATTCATGGATGTCGTGAAAGAATCAATGGCAGCTGGTAACAACGTTTACCTTCGTGGCTTTGGTAGCTTTGTTGTGAAGACCCGTAAGGAGAAAACAGCTCGCAACATCTCTAAGAACACTACAATCAAAATCCCCGAGCACAAGGTGCCCACTTTCAAGCCCTCTAAGGTATTCCTCGAGGAGGTGAAGTGATAACTCCGCCACTGATGCTCATACACTAAGTGATTAATAAAGAGTTTAACTAAAAATTTCATAATTATGCCAAGCGGAAAAAAGAGAAAAGGCCACAAGATGGCTACTCACAAACGCAAAAAAAGACTGAGAAAGAATCGTCATAAGAAGAAATAAGCAAGATTTCTTCTTATAGACCCGGTCGGTTCGCCCGGCTCAGTCTTTCGCGTGAAATCATCGGGCAACGGGTTTGTGGTTCGTGAAGACCCGCATGCTCTTCGCCTATAAAAGAACAAACGGACCGTCGTGCTTTAGGCCGGCGCTAAGTTTGTTCTTTTGTCTTTTTAATAAGTATTAAGTCAGAGTTATGAGTTATGAAGTAATATATGCGTTAGCATTGTATTAATTCATATATGGACTCTCTTATTATC
>CAJUIJ010000199.1 GCA_910586175.1 uncultured Muribaculaceae bacterium
AATTAATAAAAATTATTCACTTTATAATTGCTATTTGCAGTTTTAATGTTTTTTTGAGTTAATTTTGTATTTGATATCTCTGTACACGGGCTTCTGTCGCTTGCTGTGTGTAAATGTGTAGTTGCCGGTGTATATGGATATATGTAAAATGTCGTTTTTATCGAGAGTATGTGTAATATATGAGTATGTGTAATATAAAAGAATGCTTGAGGGGGTTGTGTGTCGAAAAGTTCGGCTACATGCCTGATCGTGTTGCCTCGCTCCCGCAGGCCGGAGGTGACCGCAAGTATTTCCGAATGTCTATGCCCGCCTCTTCCGCGCCTTCATCGCTGCTTGGTGTGGAGGCCGACGATAAGCGCGATGCGAGGGCTTTCGTGGAGCTCGCCGGCATTTTTGCATCTAATGGTGTGCATGTCCCTATGGTGTATGCCCATAGCGCGGATTACAGTTGCTATATTGAGGAGGATTTGGGAGATGTCTCTCTCTTCAGTATGCTCGGCTCGCAGCGAGCAGGCGAGTTTGTGAGGTCTTCGCTGGCTGCCCTTGTCAAGATGCAGGTGCTCAGCGAATCTGAGTGGCTTGATGCTGTGGCTTATCCCGAATTTTCACGTCGTCAGATTCTTTGGGACCTCAATTATTTCAAGTATGAATATCTAAAGAATTCTACGGTGACATTCGATGAGGATGCCCTTGAAGATGATTTCGAACGCTTTGCCGAGCGTCTGCTTTCGTTGCCTCATGAGTTCTGGGGGTTCATGATGCGTGATTGCCAGAGCCGCAATGTGATGATGTGTGGTGATGAGCCTTATTTTATTGATTTTCAGGGAGGGCGTCTTGGTCCTTGTCTTTATGATGCGGTCTCTTTTTTGTGGCAGGCTAAGGCAGGTTTTGATCCGGATTTCCGCAATGAGATGATTGACTTCTATATCGGCGAGTTTGTTTCTTCGTGCCATAAGTTACAGTGCGGTGGCATTGTGGCAGAAGAGGCTGAATCCATTATGCGTGCTGCGTTGCCCGATTTTGTGCTTTTCCGCACACTTCAGGTGCTTGGCGCTTACGGATTCAGGGGGTTGGTGCAGAAGCGGGCCCATTTCATAGAGAGTATTCCGGGTGCGTTGGCAAATCTTTCGCAACTTGCAGCCGACGGTGCGCTTGACTCTTACGCAGAGTTGAAGCGTGTATGCTGCGAACTGGCAATTGATGCACGATTTAATGCCGTGGCTGACGGCAGATTGCATGTGAAGGTGTTTAGCTTTTCTTACAAGCGGGGTTATCCGGATGATTTTTCGGGCAATGGTGGAGGCTTTATGTTTGACTGCCGTGGTATGCACAATCCCGGTCGCTATGATGAGTATAAGCAACTTACGGGTCTGGATCGTCCTGTTATAGATTTCCTCAAGCATCGTGGCGAGATAGATGGCTTTGTAGGCAAGGCCGTTGAATTGGTCTCACCTACGGTGTCGCGCTATATTGACAGGGGGTTCAGTCAATTGCAAATCGGTTTCGGTTGCACGGGCGGACGTCATAGGTCAGTATATTCCGCTCAGGCTGTGGCTGAGAAGCTTGCGGCTCTTTATCCTGATGCGGTGGTGGAGTTGTGTCATCGAGAGCAGGGAATATCTGATACATTTAATGATAATTGATTTGTAATGAAGGCTTTTATTTTAGCTGCCGGTTTCGGCACTCGTCTGAAACCTTGGACTCTCGAACATCCCAAGGCCCTTGTGCCTGTGCATGGAGTGCCTATGCTCCGCAGGGTTATTGATAAGCTTAGAGGTTATGGATTTGATTCTTTGACAGTCAATGTGCACCATTTCGCTGACCAGATCGTGGATTATATAGAAGAGGAGGGGTTGGAAGACTTGGTGAAGGTGAGCGATGAGTCGGAAGGCATATTGGATACCGGAGGCGGACTTTTGAATGCCGCCCCACAGTTGTTTGTCAGTGACTCGGACCCTGTGTTGGTGCATAATGTCGATATATTGAGCGATGCTCCTCTGCGCGAGATAATGGCAAGACACGAACTTTCGGGGGCAGACATCTCGCTTGTCACGAGCTTGCGTGAATCTTCACGCAAGCTCGTGTTTGACCATGAGGGTAATCTTCGTGGCTGGCATAATCTTGGGACCGGAGAATTCCGCCCCGAAGGGTTCTTATTGTCGGCTTGTATGCATGAGTGTGCTTTTAGTGGTATTTATGTGGTGAGTGAGAAGGTTGTGAAGGCTCTTGAGGCGTACGCGAAGGAGATTTCTGCCGTGAAGTTCCCAATTATGGACTTTCTGTTGCATAACGTGGCATTATCTTCCGATTCGTCATGCAAACTTAAAATAAATGAGATTGAGTTACCTGAACTCAATCTCATAGATATCGGTAAGCCGGAGACGTTGTGTATGGCAGAGTCGCGAGCTTTGTTATTTGAGTAGTTTCTGGATTATGTATGCAATCATTAATGATAATGATGCACGGTCTTACGATTGGCACTGCTGAACTGGAACACGCAGCCGAGTATGAGGCAAACCACTGCACTTCCGCCTAATGCCCAAGTCAGGGATACTCCAGTGGTAAAACATGAGGCAATCAGCAATCCCGAGCCTATAATATAAGCTAATATTGACAATGTTTTCATAATAGTAAATTTTAGTCGTCTATCAAAGCATGCCGGAAAGCATGCTTGTCAAGGCTTCGCGTTAATATAAATAAAGTCAAAGCTATCATCAGCTTTGACTTTATAACATCAGTTTTTAAAGTTTTGTTTATGGGCCTGTTTGGATGCGACTTATTTTAACATTCAGTTTTTCGCAATCCTGTTTTTCGCAATTCAGCTTAGTTGAGGGTTTGGTTAGAGTTCTGCTTCCTTGAGCTTCTCTGCATTCTCAGCCACAATCAGCCGGTCGATGCATTCCTGTATGTCGCCATCCATGAATGCTGCCAAGTTATATACGGTGTAGTTGATGCGATGGTCAGTGATGCGTCCTTGCGGATAGTTGTAAGTGCGTATCTTGGCTGAGCGGTCACCGGTGCTTACCATTGTCTTGCGTCGCGAGGCTATGTCGTCCATATATTTTTGGTGTTCCTTGTCATATATGAACGTGCGCAGGCGCGCGAGGGCACGCTCTTTATTCTTAGGTTGGTCGCGGGTTTCGGTGCACTCTATAAGGATCTCTTCCACTTGGCCGGTATTGGGGTTCTTCCAATTGTAGCGAAGACGCACTCCCGACTCTACCTTGTTGACGTTCTGACCGCCGGCACCTCCTGAACGGAATGTGTCCCACTTTATTTCGCCTTCATGTATCTCCACATCAAACTCCTCTGCCTCGGGCAGCACAGCCACTGTGGCCGCTGACGTGTGTACGCGCCCTTGCGTTTCGGTGGCGGGCACGCGCTGCACGCGGTGCACACCGCTCT
Organism: uncultured Muribaculaceae bacterium; assembly: GCA_910586175.1. GTDB lineage: Bacteria > Bacteroidota > Bacteroidia > Bacteroidales > Muribaculaceae > Lepagella. The sequence continues at coordinate 3,406 of CAJUIJ010000199.1, forward strand.
CATATTTCATTGTGCCGTATACACCCTCGCCTGTGAGTGTGCACACTATCTCCTTATAACCTCCGGATGCTCCTTCCGACACCGACGACACTGCCAGCTGCCAACCCTTGCTCTCGGCATATTTCTGATACATGCGGAAAAGGTCTCCGGCAAACAGTGCAGCCTCGTCGCCTCCCGTGCCCCCACGTATCTCAAGCACAGCATTCTTTGAGTCGTCAGGGTCTGCCGGAATTAGCAGGAGTTTTATTTTCTCTTCCAGCTCCGGTATTCGCTGCGTGCATGACTCTATCTCCTCGCGTGCCAATGCTCGCATATCCTCATCTTCCTCAGAAGACAGCAGCTCTTTCGAGTCTTCAAGACTGTGCAGAGTCTGTTCATATTCTTTCTTTACGTTGAGTATCTCCTCAAGGTCATGATATTCCTTCGTGAGCCTTACATATCTCGGCTGGTCGGCTATCACTGCCGGGTCGGTAATCAAAGTTGATACTTCCTCAAACCTCCCGTCAAGCCCCTCAAGACGGCTCAACAACATATTCTCTGACATAGATTATTCAAATTTTCTGCAAAATTACAAAAATATTGCGAAAAAACTTTGCGCGTTGGCATTTTTAAACTAACTTTGCAGCCGAAATGCGCATGCCGTGCATTTCATATGTTTCATTAAAATTCAATAAAACCGGCAAGTTTATGGCAACAAAGATTAGATTACAGCGTCATGGCCGCAAGGGCTACGCTTTTTATCCTATTGTAGTAGCCGATAGCAGGGCACCACGTGATGGTAGATTTATTGAGAGGATAGGTTCTTATAATCCGAACACTAATCCTGCTACAATAAGTTTAG
>CAJUIJ010000200.1 GCA_910586175.1 uncultured Muribaculaceae bacterium
TGTCTTTTCGCGCTTGAAGATTTTGACGAAGTTTTTTTAGATGATGCCGAGACCTTCGATTTCTTGCTTGATGCAGAACTTTTGACAGATTTACCTGTGGGGAGTTTTACGCCTTCATCCACAAGCTGCTGTGCCATCAGTCCGGCATCCTTATAATTTCCCTTGGCTGCCTGATTGAAATATTTCAAGGCGTTAGATTTGTCCTGCGGGAAACCCTGACCGTCACGAAGCATTACAGCGAGTTTGTATGCAGCTTCTGACACGCCACGGTCCGCAGCACGCCAATAATTTTCGGCAGCGATTCGTTTGTCGGCAATAAGCCCGCGACCCTCATAGTAGCAGTCTGCAAGATTCAGAAGAGCCATTGGATGCCCGTTCTTGGCGGCACGACCATACCAATAGGCAGCCTCCACATCATTTTGTCGCACTCCATACCCCTCATGATATAGGCAAGCTATGCGGTAACGGGCCTCATTGTCTCCATCGGCGGCAGCCTTTGCATACCATCGCCAGGCCTGATTAACATCTTTCTTGGCACCGACACCGGTCAAGAAACAGTCACCCACGATACGCTCAGAAAAACTCACCCCTCTCTCAGCCAACACTATATGGTCTTTATAGTCATCGGGAGAGACCATAGGCATCTCACTTCGGGCAAGTTCTGCATTTGCACTTGCGGCCACCATCATAAAGCCGCCTATAAGAATTGATTTTAAACAGGTTATATAAGCTAATTTCATTTTCATTATATAAATAGGTGTTCAATTTAAGAACGTTTTGACCACGATAAATATTCGTTACGCCACAATAAAAAATGTTAATGACCGGAGCCATTAACACTTTTTATATCAGTTATATACAATCTACAATAGATTGCAGCACCTTACTCATCCTTGTCGAGCAAGGCAATCTTCTGTTCCAGTTCCTTGATATCTTCCTTGATACGTTTCACCTTATTCTCCATATCGCGGAGCATGGAGTTACCGGCCGACGACTTGATGCTGAAGAAGCCCATATTATTCTCGATAGTCTTCAACTCATTGCGGCGGCTATCGCATATGCGCATGAGCCTGTCGCGTTCGCGTCCTACCTTAGTGCCGTCACCTTTTATTTCGGAGACACGTTCACGGAAGTTGGACATGCGCTGACGGGCCTCACGTTTGTTGTATGCATCGTAGAGTGCATCACAAATTTCGCGATACTCGGCAAACACTTTATCCTTGAGTTTAAAAGGCACGAAACCAACCTCTTGCCACTCAGCCTGTAGAGCCTTAATCTGAGGCATCACCTCAGCGCGGTCGCCATCCTTAGGAAGTTCTGCAAGCTTTGCGATGATGGCACGCTTCTTCTCGAGGTTTTCATTTTCAACTGCGTGACGCTCTTTATTCTGGCGTTTACGCTCATCGAAGAAGTAATTGCAAGCGGTGGTGAAACGCTGCCACAGAGCATCACTGAGCTTGCGGGGTACACTGCCGATAGCTTTCCATTCAGCCTGAAGCTTCACTACTTCATCGGTAGCTTTCTTTATGTCGGCAGACTCCTTAAGAGCTTCAGCTTTCTCACAAAGAGCAGTCTTCTTGGCGAGGTTATCGTTAAGTTCCTCCTTGGCACGATTGAAGAAGTCGGTCTTGGCAGTGAAGAAATCATCGCAAGCCTTGCGGAAGCGGGCGTAGAGGGCGGTGTTGGCTTTGCGCGAAGCGAAACCATAGCTCTTCCACTGCTTCTGAAGATCAATAATGCGGTCGGTGGTGGCATTCCACTCGGAGAAAGTCTTCAGGCCATCGTATGAAATACTTTCAATCTCTTCACAAAGCTTATTCTTAGCCTCCTCGTTGGCCAATTCCTGAGCCTTACGCTGCTCGAAATAATCCTGATGACGCTTGTTGATTACAGTCGAAGCCTCTTTAAACTCATTCCAAATCTCCTCACGAATTTCCTTGGCCACAGGTCCAAGAGCACGCCATTGGTCGTGCAAGCCCTGAAGTGCGCGGAATGATGCAACCGGGTCAGTCACGGTCACGAGGGCCTTGGCCTCCTCGATCAGCTCACGCTTGGCGTCAAGATTGCGCTTGAAGTCGAAATCGCGAAGCTCCTTGTTAATCTTGAGGTTATCGTAGAAATGCTCCACCACGCCCTGAAACTGTTTCCAAATATCAGTTTCGGCAGATGCAGGCACATCTTTTATCTCCTTGAAATCAGCTTGCAGTTGCTGAAAAGCAGGATACTTGGTATTTACATTGTCGATATCACCTGCAATCTCCTCCATGCGGGTGATAATCTCCTTTTTCTTCTCGAGGTTTTCGGCACGGCGAGCTTCCTCTGCCTCAAGATATGCAGCACGGCGGTCCTTGAAATCTGCATAAAGCTGTTTGAACTCATTTTCGACCATATCCGGCTCAGCTGAGAAATCAGCGGGGTCGTTGCCCTCCTCCACAAAAGTCTGGAGTTGGTCGTTGGTCTCACGTGTCTTAAGATTGAAGAATGCCTGCTTCATGGCAGTCACCTCACGGTGCGCTTCCATATTGCCCGACTCAAGGATAGCCTTGAGTTCGGCGCAAAGTTCCTCCTTCGACAATGAGTGAATGCGTCGTATTTCATCTTTTTCCACTTCAGTGGTCTCGGCATCATTGTTGGCCTCGACTTCACTGTTAGCCACACATTCATTTACAGATTCTGCCACTTCGGGCGCGGGGGCCGCAGCTTCGGAGAGTCCGGCTGCTTTTTCAAGCTCGTTCATAATAGGATTTATGAGTTATATTACGTTCCACAGCGCGGCGGTCTTTCCTGCAATGGTGCGCCGTTGTAGAAACAATTGCCAAATTTATAATAATTTATTCAATTTGCCAAAATTAGCGGGTATAAAAGGCAAATCGAATCATTTTTAGAGTCATTTAGAGTCTGCCACCTTCATCGAAATGACCCTGACGTCTTGCTTCGGGCGGTCGGCTGCACCGGTCTCCACGTTCTGGATTTTCTCTACCACATCCATACCCTCCACCACTTCGCCAAACACGGTGTATGCACCATCAAGATGAGGTGTGCCGCCAAGTTCGGTGTAAGCTGCACGCATCTCTGCAGGTAGCGGTTCATCCTTCACGTTGGCTTCGGTAAGTTCGATAAGTTTTGCACGAAGAGTGTCCATGCCTGCACGGTCGCCTGCTGCGCGGAGTGCCTTCAGTTCATCCATATGCTCCTTGACGAGCGCATTGAAATAATTTTGCTTGCGCTCATTGTTGGCACGTTGCTCCATGCGGTCGAGATTGCGCTTGTCTTGCTTTTCTCCTGTCACAATATAAAACTGCGAGCCTGAACTGCGACGCTCCGGGTTCACCTGGTCGCCGGTGCGTGCAGCAGCAAGGGCACCATATTTATGGAAGTGCTTCGGATACAATATCTCTGCCTCGATAGTGTAGCTCGGATCACCGGCACCGAGCATAGTGGTGCTGTCGGCGGTCTTGGAGTTGGGATCACCCGTCTGAATCATGAAATCTTTTATGACACGATGAAACAACACACCATCGTAATAACCCTCCTTTACGAGTTTGAGAAAATTGTCGCGATGTGCGGGGGTGTCGTCATAAAGTTTCACCTTGATGTCGCCCATTGTAGTCTTAATATCGACCAGGGGCTCTGCGTTGGCGTATGTCATTGCCATTATTATCAGAGTTATACAATAAAATATCTTTTTCATTATGTCTTGGTTTTGCCGCTTCGATACGCCGGTTACATCGCATTGCCTTCAGGATGCACCCTCTTATAGATACGGCGGAAGTTATTGTCGGAAGCGATGAGTTGGTCTAACCTCTCCTCATAATCATCACCCCAGATAGCCTTGAGCAAAGAGCCTATGTAGCGATGCTCACGGTCGCGCTCGATAGCCCCCTCTATCAGCTGGCCGAGCCACGGCTCGAAGCGTTCGCGGTCAATCGCTGCGAGATAACGGGCTGTGCTCGCGAGGAATTGGCCGGAAAGATCCACCTGCCGCATCTTGTCGATAAGCTTTGGCATCTCTTCACTGCACGTCTCGCAATTGTCGACGATATATTGATATACCTCCATCCCCTCCTGTTCAAGCTTTTCCTTGCTTGCCTGCTTGATGTCAGTCTCTTTCATAATCATCTTGATTAAATTCATGATTGGCCGCCACCCATATTAATACATTTAATCATTTAGCAATCAACTTATTAATTACTTCCTGCAAAATAATTGCAAGAAATGGCGACCGTTCAAGCCACAAA
>CAJUIJ010000201.1:0-2477 GCA_910586175.1 uncultured Muribaculaceae bacterium
CGGGTCTGCTCGTTGGCTTGACGGGCGGCCTCGTTCTGCTCAAGTTCCTTGCGCTTGTTGTCGGCATTCGTGGCGGCAGCGTTGGCTTTGGCCGTGGCCGCCTGTGCCGCCGCTTTCTCGGCGCTTATGTCCGTGATGGCGGTGGTAACACGGTTGGCGGCGGCATTGGCGTTGTCGGCGGCTGTATTCGCTTTGGCCGTGGCCTGCTGGCAAGCGGCAATTTTCACATCGACATCCTTTGTAAGCAGTTTCAAAGGGGCGAGGACGTTCTTTTCTACTCCGCCCAAGGAATAGCGGGCAGGAAGCGCGGTGATGCCTTCAAGGCTCGTGGCCACCTCGATGCGGTCCACCGCCGTTCCATGAGTGCGCAGGTATTCCAAAAACACCGGCGCAAGCTGGGCACAGAACGCCTCAAGCTCCATCTGCGGGGTCTGTATCTGTCCCATGGCCCCGCGTATTAGTCGTTGAGCATCTCGGTGATGCAGCCGGGGACCGCATTGTACACTGCCACCACTTCCCCGTCGGTAAGCCCGGTATAGGGCTTGATGGAGGTGATGAGGTAGTTGCCGGTAGTCTCAAAGCTGACACTGCCGACATCGGTGCTGTCCTTTTTTATCGTGCCGCTGATGGTGGTGTTGCCGCCGGTCACAATCTTTGTGAAGTTGATTTCTACGCCATCGGTCACCTTTTCAGGCGCGTAGTTGGTGGTTGAGTTTTCTGCTTTCTTTTCCATGTTTCATTATTTTTTAATGGTTAGACGTTGTTCTCGATTATGTCGGCCACTTGACCGTAGGCACCGCACGAGTATGACTCTGCAGCAATCTCTTTCAGAAGCGTGCCCTCTTCGGTGGTCAGTTCCACTTCACCGGGGCTACCCGCTATTTTCTGACAGATTTTGTGCAACGCGTACTTCTTGTCGGGTGGCAGCGGTACGCCCCCCATGCTGTTGAGGTTGAAGATCACCATGCACAGGGACTCGGCTATATTGGTCGCCTTGCCGGTCTTGTCGTTGACCACCTCGTTGCCGAAGCAGTCCTTGAAGGTCTTGTCAAAATTCACTTTCATGATTCTTAATTGTTTTTAGGTTGTTCATTAATTCAATTACCATTCCCTCGGGAACTTATGCTGGACCCATGCACCGTAATAGGTCACGTTGTTTATTGTCACACGTATCTCACGGTAGTATATCAGGCACATCGCGTCGCCGCAGCTGTTCAATGTCAAAGGGCTGGAGGGCGTTGCATAGCTCTCGTTGTCATAAATGATATAGCTACGCCCGGATTTGACCTCCCATTTGAGCGTCGAGGAGTTAAATTCACGACGGTAGCTCCACCCCGGTATCACACGGACATAGTTGCCGTTATTAGTACCGCGCTTGATAAAGAGTACATGACCGTTATCGTAGGGCTGCATGTCAGGCAGTGTCAGCTTCACTTCCCGGGTCTTGCTTTGGTAGGCGACTGCGGTGCCGTTCGTTTCCGTTGCCTTGGCGCGCCAGTTGAAATGCGTGGAGACATATACGCTGTTGACGTCACGGCCGATAGTCACGCTCTTGACCGTGGGGACGGTGGGCTGGGTGATACTGTCGTGTCCTATCACCTCGGTTTTCAAGGCGAGACCGGAAACATATCCGCCGCTTATGGCGATGGCGCTGTTGTCGGCGGCTCCGCGGGCACCGACAAGAAGCGCATAATTATGGCCGAGACCCCACCAGTCCGACTCGTCATAGTTCTCAAAACGAGCCACGCCCCGCGCGCCGGAAGAACCCGGGAGGATGTTGCCACCTATCCCGGCAAAACACTTGTGGGGGTCGTTGCGGAAGATGATATAAGCATCATTCGTGAATGTACCGTCATCATTGCGGTTGGTCAGACCGTTGCCGCCTACGACAAAACCTCCAATGTGCGTGGTGCCGTTGACCTCCACACGGAAGGAGTTGTTCATCGTCACCATGCCGTTGAAGTTAATTTTCGAGGCGCTGATAGTGACAGACTCGGCGCTTTGGTTGATCGCCGAAATGACCCCGTCCTTTTCAACACGCATGGCTATCTGGGTGGAGTGCACGTTGATGCTCGCCTCTGCCGTGTTGACACGTCCGGTAAGGGCGTCCACGGTCGTTTTGGTGGCGTATATCTGACTGGCATAGGCTGTCGTCACAAGCCCGCTCGTATTGGTAAGCCTGCCGGAAGAGTCAAAGCTTCCCACCACCGTGCTGATCTTGTCCTTGTTCTGCAGTATGTAGCTTGCGGCGTCCTGCTGGTCGGTTATGTCCTCCCACTTGTTAATGTTGTCATATCCGATATAACGGTAGGTATGGCCATCGGAGGTGTTGTGCCATGTGGCACCCACATTCTTATGCTCCTGACCGGATGGCCACGAATTCCAAGGATTATTCGCCTGATTGTACACCTTGGCGTCACCCGCACTGTTGGCTATGGCGGCAACCGCCTCTATCCTCGCTTTGGCGGTGTCGAGGT
>CAJUIJ010000201.1:2487-4011 GCA_910586175.1 uncultured Muribaculaceae bacterium
CGAGGTCGCCCTGCACTCCGGCGACTACCGAACTGATGGAGTCCGTCTTGATGCGCAATGCCGATATGGCACTCTCATTGGCACTTATCCGGGTGGCGTAGTTGGTGATGCTGCCCTCGGCGGCATCAAGCCTTATGCCGAGGTTGGTGACCGTGCCGTTGAGCTTGTCGTATTTGTCGGCATATATCCTTATCTGCTCCTCGGCTGCGTCAAGGTCAATACCGAGCTGCGTCACTGTGCCCTTTAGGTTGTTGATGTTGGTGCCGAGCAGACGGATATTGCCGGCGGTTTGGATTATCTGCGTTGATACCTCTTTTTTGAAGTCATCAAGGGGCTTGTCGGTCACGGATAATATCGACACGTACATATCGCCGGTGTACTGTAGCACAAAGTCACCCTTACCGTCCCATGTGCCCTGCCATTGAAGATCCTGCCATTCCATCGATGCGGTAACGGGCACTGCCGCCGGAACCGGGAGGGAACCGGGTTCCGAGGTCGCGCCGCTCATGCCGACGGTCAGGGTACCATCGGTTCGGGCAAGGAAACGGATGCCCATATACAGGGTGTCCTTGACATCGACCCATTGGTCGGTCATGTCGTTGTGCGTGGGCGGTACATACTCCTTGTGGGTGCCGGGCTTGCGGATCAATGCGTTCGCCTGACGGATTGAGCTCTTTTTCAGATGCAATACATTGCGACCGTCCAGATGCTCTATGCCGGCGATCCTTCCGTCGGCTATATAGGTGTTGCCGTTCATAAGCAACGCCTCGCCGTTGGAGGTTATGACCTTGCCGTCATCCTGCACGGTCCAGCCGTCCATGGTTTCGTCAAATGTGGCGTTACGCAGGTAGTTGTCATCCTCGGTAAGTTCATAACGCAGGTTGCTGTATCGCGTTGCGAACATCGCCTTGAGCATCTCTATCTTCGCGTCGATGCTCTCCCCAGTACGGCGCAACCGGAAGTCGCCCACGGCATACAGGTTGGTCAACAGTTCGCCGAAACCGTCAAGCCATCCGAAAAGGTGATGGTGTATACCTTTCAGGTTGCCGAGCCTACCCTTCAGATAGTTGTCGGGGTCGGTTTTCATGCCGTACACGATATCCATGTACGGGGTGGCGGTGCCTACCGTGATAATCTGGATCAGTCCCTTTCTGTCCGCATCGGTGGCATTGTCAACACGGGTGAATGTGTCGCCTTTGGATATGACATCGACTGCCGGTCTGCCGTCTGCCGATACAAAGTTTTTGAACTCCACCCAGTCAAGGCGGTTCTCTCCGTCCGACCGGCTTCCGCAGCCGGCATCGGTTATGATCAGCTCGTAATGCTTGGTGATATAATGGCCGTTCTCTTGCGAGGGCATGCCATTGTATTGTTGCACCATGATATAGTCGTCCGCACGGAAAGGGTTGTAAAACTTGCCGTCACGGGTATTGAGATAGACGCGCCCGGTAGCCGGGTCGTAATGGTCCACCTCCATCATGCCGGTAAAGATACGGTTGTCGTTCTCTCCCAACAGCTGTGATA
>CAJUIJ010000202.1 GCA_910586175.1 uncultured Muribaculaceae bacterium
TTATAAAATAATGCAACAAATATACAAATTATAGTTAGCAAACATCAAACTTTTTGTTTGCTTAACAAATTGCTATTCCTCTTTCTTCATTATTAGCTATTCATTGCTTTTTTGTCGTCGGCGGTGCCTCCTCTCCCAGTGCACGATGCAGCTTGACTTCGCATCAGCTTAAAATGCAAGGATGTATCAGGGTTTGATACACCCTTACCGCTGGCAAAATATGGAACTGTGATTTCCAAATCATTATCATTAGTGTCCACTAATGAGACGATGTCTATTTTGAGTCAGTATGGAAGTGCCCTGAACGTTATATTTCTCTTTTATCAAGATTTGCATGTGTCATTTTGCCGGACTTTTCCGTTTATTATGATGTTGCAGTTCCCGTGCAAAGATGGAATTTATATCGTAGTAGACTGTTGGGCATGTATTGGCAGTCTAAAGGAATTAAAGTAATACCTACTTTCCCTTTTGCCGGTTACCAATTTAATTGTTACGCTGCTATCGGACTCCCCAAAGAAATGACTGTAGCCGTAAGTACAGTTGGATCGCAGAAGAATCTAAATAGAGTTAAGTCTTTTCAGGATGGATTGGATCTGTTATGGAAACATCTCCACCCTAAACAGATTATAGTATACGGAGATCATGTAAAATTTAATTTTCATCAAATGAGGGTTTATTCATATGAGCAATTTCGAATTTCAGCCGGAAAAGGCGTCAAGTAAAGAGCAGTACATACAAATGTTATGGGATGGTCTGGTGGGTGTGAATCGCAATATGACCCATGAACAATATTTATATGATATTGAAGATCATCTTATTTATCAGGGGCCGGGATTTGTAGTGTACAAATGGTATGGAGTGGAATTTTTTATTTCGCCCGACATGGATACAGACGGAGAATATGCTTTCTATTTAGATGAAATTGAAGAGGTGAAAATCATGGTCGATGAGTCCGGTGAAGTGCTTGTGTCATGGGATAAAGATTGTGAATGGCCTACTCTGATGGATTATATTGCAAAGGATGGTTATCCTATCCAATTTAAACTCTTTAAGGATTATGGGGAGCAATAGAGGGTGGTGGAATTTACCATAGTCGACCGATAGTGAACGTGAGGCTAAATATAATTGGCAAGTGTCAAAAGTGATAGATGGTATAATACCGAATGGATTGCCGCATCTGCAAAGGTGGAAATATAATGCTAAAACCAAAGAAGTGGAACGCATCGGTTCGGAAAAACCTCTATCAAAGTATATGTGGAAAAAATATGGGCCTGCGATTATAAAGGCTGACCCTAATTTTAAGTTCGGCAAGTAGGGATTCCCTACCTGCCGAACTTGTTTCATTGTACCCGAATACATTGTACGTCTCCAAAATGTGTTACGGGGTCAATGTAAAAATGGGGTTGTTAAAGCAGGTCTCTACAATTATTACTTGAGAAACTTGAATTGAATAACATTTAACCCGGTTGAGTGATTTTAAATCCCGTTGAGGAACATTAAGTTTGATAGGTCGTCGTTCCGCTTGCGTTCAGCGTTGCTTGAAGGGCATCGCCCGAAAGCCCGCTTACGTTTTCTTGCAGTTCTTACAAATATTTGAAATAAAAGGAGTTCCGCGAAAGTTCCGCGCCCTCATGCGCCAAAGGCGCGTTCCGCGTTCCTAAAATTTAATATGTTCCTTTACCTTTGGATGCGAGTTTGGAATAATAAGTTAACACCTGTGATTTGGAAATCGCATTTCCATTGTGCAGAGGCAACTCCCAATTTTCTTTTTTGTCGTCGCCGGAGGCTCCTCCCTCCCGGGGGCTTCGCGTCGTTGCATTGCGCACCGGGGATAAGGAGGCGTTGCCGACGTATACTTTTTTAAGGAATAGAAATTCATATCTCAGCTAATCTCAGCAAATCCAAAGCTAAGTGTCCTCACTTCACAATGTCATATTATTTTCTTCTCAAAAAAAATAAGTCATATTGCTTAGTCAATAACAAATTTTTTGCTAAATTTGCGATGTATTGAAACCAAGAGTGGTTTTCTTTACCATATCTCTCTTTCGATGAATTACCGCAAGAGAGTAAAATAACATAATAAAAGGCGTTTATCCAAACGCTATCTTCGACTATTGGAAACCTGAGAAATTTTCATATTAGGTCAAAAGATTGCGCAGGAGGAAACGCCCATGGCAGATTATATCAACTCCTTGAAGGCGAGCCGCAGTGATGCGACTTGCTTGATTTGGGTATATATATAATCTTAACGTGGGCTCACCGACTGCTTATCCTGACCTAATAGGCAATCTCAGGGCCTCCAATAGTGGGATAAGCAGGATGAAGTTTCCCACGTTTTTTTATTGTGGTTATATTTCAACTAATCACTTGATTTCAACTAAACACTTGCCATGTCAGGGAAGCTAATGGCGATAACAACTTTTTCGGTATGAAAAATTTCATCTTGTTATTAGGCTTCCTTATGTCGGTGGGCTGTACATTCGCACAGGATGTGATTATCATGAAAGATGGGAGCACCATTGTGTCTAAAGTCGAGAAAATCACTGCTGACGATGTGACCTACAAAAAGTATTCAAACCTTAAAGGGCCAAGCTACACGATAGGTGTGAAGGATATCAAGGCCATAAATTATGAGAATGGGACATCCGACAAGTTCGACAGCCAACCTACATTGGAAACTTCTGCTGGGACAGCGACTTCCAACGAATCAAAGTCTCCTCAATACGCAGAATCTCAGGAAAAGAAAGATGTACTAATCCATGAAACGGCCTCCTCATATTCAAACGACACTGCCCTAAAGAAAATGTATTATGACATGAATGACTGGCAGACATATGAAAAAAAAGCCAAAAAACTAAAGATCGTGGGTTGGACAGTTGGACCGGTATTATTTGCAGCCGGATTAATTTCTACTGTTTCAGCTTTTTGCAGAGACTATGATTACGACTATGACAACTGGGCAATCCTTTTAGGTACAGGTACAGTCTTGATGGCAGGTGGTGTCGCTACAACTGCCGGCTGTCTGATAAAGAGCAACCAATACATGAAAAAGTCTAAGAGCTTGATGTCGTCTGCTCCGATATGGCAATACAACTTAAACTGTGGCAACGGCACAAACCTCGCCCTCAGTGTCAATACTATCCATTCGGCTTATACAAGAGACCATACTCTTGGCCTCGGACTCAAATATTCTTTCTAATACAAAATTTTTCTTCTGATATGAACAAGATATTTCTTTATATATTGGCAACATCATCATTTGCCATAACCCTTACGAGTTGTAGCCTTGGAAGCCCTGCATCGGGCGGATCCGGTATCACGGAGCATGAGGCCTACACTGAATCAATCAGTATAAACAATTTGGACTTGGACATTGACTCCGAAGGTATAACCTACACAATCGACATATCCACCAAGGAAGGTCGAATGAAATTGAAAGGGCTCAATTTAAACCAAGCCAAGGAACTCGCACTGCAGGAAGCGGCCATGATGAACAATGCCGCAAGGATAGTGTCACCGAAATTCACTCACCTAAAAGAGGGAAAGGACATACTGCGAATAACAGTATTCGGCTTTCCAGCCAGATACAAAAATTCAAAACGCTGATTGCAAAACTTGGAGTAATAACTCCAAGTTTTGTAATATTTAGACTATACATCTTTTTGGTCGTCGGCTGCGCCTCCTCGCCCCCAGTGCGCGATGCAACTTGACTTCACTACGTTTTTTGCGTAGCCATTATTCATTCTTCATCATTAGCTATTCATTACTTTTTTGTCGTCGCCGGAGGCTCCTCTCTCCCGGTGGCTTCGCGACGTTGCATCGCGCACTGGGAAAAAGGAGGCGCCGCCGACGTATGATTAAGGTTGCCGGCGTATACATTTGGTTGCCTATGACAACCTTGCTATTGAAAATCACAGGTATTAACTTATTATTCCCAATTCGCATCCAAAGGCAAAGGAACATGTTAAATTTCAGGAACGCGGAACGCGCCTTT
>CAJUIJ010000203.1 GCA_910586175.1 uncultured Muribaculaceae bacterium
AGATTACCTACTCCAATATAGACAATTATATAATAGGACACTTATACGTATAGTAATGGGAGGTTTTTTTGGTGCGGTCTTAAAGCGACCGGTAGTTACAGATTTGTTTTATGCTACGGATTACAATTCGCATCTCGGCACAAAGCGTGCCGGCATGGTGACCTTTGATCCGGAGTATGGCTTCAACCGCTCCATACACAGTTTGGAGCGCAATTACTTTCGTTCTAAATTTGAGGATGAGCTTGACAAGTTCAAGGGCAATGCCGGCATAGGTGTGATAAGCGACACTGACCCGCAGCCGATCATCGTGAACTCACACTTGGGGCGCTATGGCGTGGTGACGGTAGCGAAGGTCAACAATATGCAGGATATAGCCGATGAGTTGCTGTCGAAGCGTATGCACTTGAGCGAGTTGTCGGCCAACAGGCTTAACCAGACAGAGCTTGTGTCGCTGCTTATCAATACGGGCGACAGCTTTGTGGATGGTATCAACAAGGTTTACTCGCACGTGGATGGTTCTTGCTCTATGCTTGTGCTGACAGAAGATAGCATCATAGCGGCACGCGACTACTTGGGTCGCACGCCGATAATCATAGGGGAGAGTCCCGACGGCTATGCAGTGGCGAGCGAGACGAGTGTCTTCCCCAATTTGGGCTACAAACGCGTGCGGGATCTCGGGCCCGGTGAGATTGTAAAGGTGACGGCCGATGGGGTGGAAGTGCTTCAGGGGCCTGCCAAGCGTGAGCAGATATGCTCTTTCCTGTGGGTGTATTACGGTTTCCCGGCTTCGGACTATCTCGGCATCAATGCCGAGGATGTGCGCGAGCGTTGCGGCCGTGCCATGGGATGTGCGGATGAGAGCGATGCAGATCATGTGTGCGGCATACCCGACTCCGGCGTGGGCTTTGCATTGGGATATTCTGAAGGTAGCGGCATACCTTACAGGCGTGCGGTGCTGAAATACACACCGACATGGCCGCGCAGCTTCACACCGAGCACACAGGACCGCCGTGCATTGGTGGCCAAGATGAAATTGATACCCAACCGGGCGTTGCTTCAGGATCGCAGCGTGATATTTTGCGACGACTCGATAGTGCGTGGCACCCAGCTCCGCGACAATGTGGTGGAGTTTTATGACGAAGGTGCGAGGGCGGTGCATGCCCGTATCTCCTGCCCGCCGTTGGTGTATGGATGCAAGTATATCAACTTCACGTCGTCGAAGAGCGATATGGAGCTGATTTCACGCCGGGTAATCAAGGATTTCGAGGGAGACGAGAATGCCAAGCTCGACAAGTATGCCACAACCGGCACTCCGGAGTATGAGCGCATGGTGAAAGAGATAGGTGACAGGCTTGGGCTGACGTCGCTGAAATTCTGTAAGATAGAAGACCTCGTGGCCGGCATAGGACTGCCTAAGGATCGCATCTGCACGCATTGTTTCGACGGCACGGGATGCAGCGCATGCAAGGCTTGGCATGAGGACCACGCAAGTGATAATTGATAATGAATAGTTAATAATGAATAATTAGGTTGACGATTGATGATGTTTTTAAATAGTATTTTTTAAATTATTCATTGACATTTAATTAGTTATTCATTAGATATACATTCTAATTATATAACCTTTTATAAAAAAGACCTTAAAATGGATTTGAAAGAAACTGTAGAGATGTGTAAGGGGGGGCAGGCGCAGGAAGCGTATGCCGCCAACAAGAGAGAGCTTGATGCGAATCCGGAAGACCGTTACGCACGTGTAGGGTTGGCATACAGCATCAAGGCGCTTCTCGGCGAGGCGGCCCGCGGCATGAATGATGAGGAGTTCGTGCGTCTGCTTGATGAATATGGATCATTGCGTCTCGGCGAGATAGAGGAGTCGGAGATGAACGCCAAGGTGGCTTGGGATATCCGGGCCATGTTGCTTGCATGGAAGGATGCCGGTGAGGTGGACTTCGGCAAGGTGGATCGTCTGGCCGAGTCGGCCAAGGGTATAGATTTCCCGAAGCCTCACAGGTATTACTCCGTGCTTCTTGATGCTTTCCTTAAGGCCCGTGATGCCCGTGGCGGCATATGGCCGGGCATAGCGGAGTTTGCTGCGTGGTGGGGTCTCGACAACCTGCTTGCCGAGGATTACGAGCGAGTGCTTATGACCAACGGTCAGCGCATGCCGTCGCTCGCGGAGCGCATATATACGGCTTGCCTTAAAGCTTTGGTGGAGAAAGTGGGTGAAGGAGAAGGCCTTGATGCTGCCGAGAAATTCTTGGGAGATCTGGAGGTGCTTGAAGAGACACATCCCGAATATAGTGCAATATTGTATCAGAAATCGAATCTGCTGAAAGCTATGGGCCGCGAAGAGGAGGCTCTCGAGACGGCACGCAGCTATGTGCGCAAGCGCAACACTGAGTTCAGGGCCTGGTCGGCACTTGGCGACATCGTGGACGACGAGCAGGAAAAGCTGGCGTGCTATTGCCGTGCGTTGGGGTGCAAGATGGACCCCATGTATCAGGGCAAGGTGCGTTATAAATTGGCTATCTCGATGTATAGGCTCGGCTATCTCTCGGAGGCTAAGCGGGAATTCGGCAAGATCAGGCAGATATATGAGAACAAGGGTTGGCATGTGCCGCCGGGTGTAGAGGCTATAGAGCATCAGGAATGGTATCGCAACACGTATGCATCGGAGGGTAATCATGACTTTTATGTGCGCCATGGTCGTGAGGCTGACGATCTGCTGTATGCTGAAGTGGAGGAGACACCGGTGCTTATCAGCACATACAACCCGCAGAAGCAGGTGGCCACTTATGTGACGCCTGACCGCAAACGTGGATATTTCAGCACCAAGAAGACTACCTACAAGTTCATACCCAACAATATCTACTTGATAAAGTTTGACGGTGTTGCAGCAGAGGGAGAGCCGTCGAGGCTGCTTCGCTTCCGCAAGCCGGAGGATGTGACTCCATATGAGGGCACGCTCTTCCGCAAGAGTGAGGGGGAGGTAGGCTTGCGACCCGGTCAGAGTTTCCTCTTTGTTGACGATGTGTATATCGACGGTATGCTGATGCGCAATTATGCTCCCGGCACACTTGCTGAGATCACCTCGGTGCTTTATTACAACTTGAAGCGTGACTCCTGGGGTTGGCGCGCTGTTCGCGTTAAGCCTGTCTGATGGTTTTTATGCCACCCCTTCAGGGTGGCCACAGAACAAAAGCTGACTTTGTGCTTGCTTTGCAGCGGCTTGCTGCTTTGCAGGGGCTTATTTGCTTTGCAGGGGCTTGCTGCTTTGCTGCGGATGTATGGATAAAAAAAGACGCCTTGGCCTTTGGCCTTGGCGTCTTTTTTGGTTTTGGGGTTGTTTCTTTATTTATTTGTTGTGGTTGCCGGCTTTGCTTCGGGGCGTTTGAAGCCGTCTTTGTTGCAGCGCTTGGTCATTGCCTGGATGCGTGCTTTTGTGTCGGGATGTGAGGAGAACATCTTTGAGAAGTAGCTTGAGTTTTGGGCGGAGCCGCCTTCGAGTTCGAGGAACTTCTCGAAGCTCATCACCATGCCCCAGGGGTTCTTGCCGTTCTTTACGAGGAAGTCATAGCCGCAGTTGTCGGCTTCTTTCTCCTGTTTCTGTGAGTACTTGGCGTTGATGAGGGCTTCGCCGAGAGTGCCGAGCTGAGAGTCGGTGAGGGCAGCAGCCTTGCCACCGGTAGATGCGACGGCATCTTTGAGTGCGCCGGTGAGGAGCTGGGTCTTGAAAGCATTTTTGGAGTGGCGTTTGAGCACGTGGCCGATTTCGTGGCCGATAATGCCGAGCAGCTCATCATCGTCCATGATATCCATGAGCGAGGAGAATACACGCACGCTGCCGTCGGGACATGCGAATGCGTTGATGTCGATTACGTTGTATACCTTGAAATTCAAGGGTATTCCGTCGGCGTCAGTGATTCCTGCCACGAGGCGGTTGAGACGCTGGGTGTAGGGG
>CAJUIJ010000204.1 GCA_910586175.1 uncultured Muribaculaceae bacterium
CAATTTTCAGTTCCCATGCCACCTTTTAACAACCGAATTTTTACATTGACCCAAAATACTTATGCTTGGTAAAATACGCTATAAAAAGTTATTATTCTCCAATTTTTATTAATTTTGCATTAGTATTCGTTATTAATTTGAAGTTATGATGACTTCATATTTTAATCGTCTTCTAACCTATATGAAATAGTTATGAAAAATTCAATCCGTTTCTTTTGTGCCTCCTCATTGTTGGCTGTTTCGCTTTCGTGCATTGCGTCTGACTTCAGGTTGGTATCGCCCGACGGTGAGTTGGCTTTCGAAATTGGTGTCGACTCTCAAGGCAAACCCTTTTACAGTGTAAATCTTAAGAATTTGCCTGTCATCTCCAATAGCGCTCTCGGTCTTAAGGCTGACGAGTTCGTTATTGCCGATGGCTTGGAGATGAATGTGGTGGCCACCGACAGTGTCGACTCCAGTTGGTCACCTGTATGGGGTGAGTTCGAATCAGTGCGCAATCATTACAATGAGGCGCTTCTGAATTTCTGCGATCGCAATGGTCTGCAGTTCAATCTGCGCGTGCGTCTGTTTGACGATGGTCTCGGCTTCCGTTATGAGGTGCCGGAGCAGAAAAATGTGAATTATGTTACCCTACGCGACGAACTGACGGAGTTCAATCTTCCGGCCGATATGACAATGTATGTGATTCCGGGCGATTATGACTCCGACGAGTTCCTTTATACGATTTCCCCGCTCTCCCGTCTGCGTGAGGCTATGCCGAATCCGAAGCATTCAGAAAGTTCGCGCATACTCGGACTCGCCGTGCAGACACCTATGCTGATGAAGCACCCCTCCCGGCCTCTCTATGTCAACATTCATGAGGCTGCCCTCGTGGGCTATCCGGCTATGGCTCTTGATGTGAATCCGGAGTCAATGAGCCTCTCAAGCCACCTCACTCCCGACAAAACCGGTGTGAAGGCTTACCTTCAGGTTCCGTTTGTCTCTCCATGGCGCACGCTGATCATAACCGAAAATGCCCCCGACATGCTGGCTTCTCAGTTGATCTATAATCTCAACGAACCTTGTGCCATTGAAGATACTTCGTGGATTAAACCTCAGAAGTTCATGGGTGTGTGGTGGGAAATGTTCACCGGAGGTAAGACTTGGGCATACAGTGATAAGTATAACGCCAAACCGGGCATCACTGATTATGCAGCCCTCTCAAGCAATGGCAGGCACCCGGCCAACACTGCCAATGTGAAGCGTTATATAGATTTCGCTGCTGCCAACAATATTCCGGCATTGCTCGTGGAGGGCTGGAATGAAGGCTGGGAAGACTGGGCAGGTTATAAGAAAAACCGTCAGTTTATCTTCGATAAGCCCTATCCTGACTTCGCATTGGATTCGTTGGTGCAATATGCTGCCGATCGAAATGTAAAACTCATAATGCATCATGAGACTGCCGGCAATGCCGCCGACTATGAGCGTCAGCTCGACGACGCTTTCCGTTTCATGAAGAAACATGGCTACGATGCCGTGAAGACCGGTTATGTGGGCCATATAATTCCACGCAGCGAGTATCACTCATCGCAGTGGATGGTAGACCATTACAACCATGTGGTCAGCAAGGCTGCCGATTACGGCATTATGGTGGATAGTCATGAGGCCGTGCGTCCTACCGGCATGATGCGAACATACCCCAACTGGGTGGCACAGGAATCTGCAAGGGGAGGGGAATATGAGTCTTTTGGCGGCAATCCTCCCTATCATACAGCCCTGATTCCCTTCACAAGGCTTAAAGGTGGCCCTATGGACTATACGCCGGGACTCTTCGAGCCGGATCTTGCCAAGTATGGCAAAGGGAATACGAGCCGCGGACTTACCACGCTGGCACGTCAGCTCGCCCTTTACCTTACCATGCCATCACCGTTGCAGATGCTTTGCGACCTGCCTGAAAATTATCAACGTTTTCCCGATGCGTTTCAGTTCCTTAAGGATGTGCCGGTGGAGTGGAGCGACTCACGTTATCTCGAGGCCGAGCCGGCTGAGTATATCACCGTGGCTCGCAAAGACAAGAACTCTGCTGACTGGTATGTCGGTTCGATCACCGACGATCAGCCCCGCACTGCTACTGTAGACCTCAGTTTCCTTCCTAAGGGAGAGTCCTACGAAGCCACCATATATCAGGATGGCGACGACGCAGATTTCCGCACCAATCCGCAATCTTACAAAATCAGCAGCCGTAAGGTTAATGAAAAGACAAAACTTAAAATCAAGGTGGCACCGGGCGGTGGATTTGCCATTCGCCTGAAAAAGAATTAATCCCGGCCATTTTTGTGGGAAGGACTCTATAACCTTACATAAAGAGCGTTATTCCCACTGTCTGAGCCTTAGTCGCTCCCAGATACAGCGCGGCACTATACGCTCCAAGGCACATGCCAGTCGCCAGCGTGCGCCGATTATCGCACCGCGACGTGAGCGTTGAGCTACTTTGTAGATAAGATTGACGGCCTTTTCTTCAGTCATCTCCATAAAATACCGCTTATCGCCGGCCAATAGGGGAGTCCTTATCCAACCGGGGCGAATATCAATTATATCAAGAGGCAGATGTTGTTCCACCGACATCTGCCTCAATGCTTCAAGATAGGTGCTATCGTATGCCTTCGACGCGCAATAGGAGGCAAGCTGCGCCACCCCCCGCACACCGGCAATCGATGTTATCGCGATAATCTTGCCCGCCCGATTCGAATCGCGGAAATGACGGTAAGCAGCAGATACCATACGTGTGAATCCCTCCACGTTGGTCCTTACGGTCATAAGCTCCTTCGTTTCATCGAGCGAACTGTTGAAGGGGAGCACCCCTGAACAATGAAAATACACATCCATGCCACCCATATCCTCTATAAGCCTTAGTAACTCATCGGCGGCGTTTGCGCAAGTAATATCAATCTTGCGAACTATAACCTTACCGGGCCACCGCGCCGAAAGCTCTGACAGACGGTCCAAATTTCGCCCGCAAGCACCTACCGACCAGCCTTCTTGCAGATACTTCTCCGCCAAACCGAGTCCAAGCCCGGAAGTGGCACCCATAATAATGACCTTTTTCATAAACTGACAAAAATTAAACAATATACATTCCCCATCAAGAAGCCAAACACCTCTCATCAAACCATCTACGAATCTACATGACAAAATGCCAATATGACAAATACCAAAAGTCAAAACATAAATATAACCACAAAACACCCCAAAGATATAATGTAGAAGTCAAAATTAAATAAAAAATCAGGATTTTGCTAAAAAATAATCAATATAATTTTGTAGATTAAGAAAAAGTATCTATATTTGCAAGCTAAAACGGCTAAAATACCGTCAAAACCGGGGGTGACTGGCTTTGACAGCGTGTAGAAGCGATACGTAAGCATGCAGAGCTTT
Source organism: uncultured Muribaculaceae bacterium (assembly GCA_910586175.1). Classification (GTDB taxonomy): domain Bacteria; phylum Bacteroidota; class Bacteroidia; order Bacteroidales; family Muribaculaceae; genus Lepagella. Next base: position 3,415 of record CAJUIJ010000204.1, read on the forward strand.
GGTGACCAAGCTCTATAATAACAAGATCATCGACCTATAATTGGCGAAAATAACAATTACGCTCTCGCTGCGTAACCTGAAGTACAGTAGGGTTCCTTTATTCGCCTCAAAGTGAGGTGAACGAGACATCACTCCATTGCCCGGTTCCGAGACGTTTGGACAAAGTGGTGCTAAGAAATTCGGAAATAGGGATGAGCAAGTTCCGGGTTCATTCCGAGATTAAGGAACTAAGGTCACGGTTGGCCGTGGTGGGCCTGTCATGACACGAAAACCAATCCACACACTAAGCATGTAGAAAGCCTATTGATTCCGCGTTTGGACGAGGGTTCAATCCCCTCCACCTCCACTTATGGCATCCGACCTAATTCGGACGATACGAGACAAACCTCAGACTGTAAAGCAGTTCTGAGGTTTTTTAATGTCTAATCCTTTTCGGTTAAGGACGGAAATACGGGTCAATGTAAAAAGTATGTTGTTAAAAATAGGCTTAATACTAATTATGGTCGTCGGCGGCGCCTCCTCCTCCCCAGTG
>CAJUIJ010000205.1 GCA_910586175.1 uncultured Muribaculaceae bacterium
AATTAATAGTTAATGATGAATAATTAATAATTTCGCTACGCAATTTTATTAATTCGCAATTCCTGAATCCCTAACTCCGAATTATTCACTTCGAATTATTCATTCTTCATTCTTAATTCTTCATTTTTCTTCTTGGGTGTCCAGATGATTGCGAAGGCCATCAGCAGGAAGCCCAAGAATGTGATGGTCGGACCCACCACTATGCGTCGGGTGCTGAATATTTCGGGATTGAATTCGGTCTGCGAGGCGGATCCGCCGCCGCTCATAAGCAGGAAACCGATTATAATCATTGCCAGGCAACACCCCATCATTATGAAATTGGTGCGGGTGAAAGGCATCTGAAACTTCACGCGAGGTGACGGTTCCTTCAGGGGTGAGTCGGAAGTGTGTATCTTTGTATGTTGTGTCATAATCTTAGTAATTTACTTGAAGAGTGAATCATAGTCTTTGCGCAGATAAGTATTGGCTGAGGCCCATGAAGCGAGGCTGCATAGTGTCATGCCTGCGAGCACCAACGCAGCGGCTATCATGCCGAAAACTTCCCACCCTACCATGTCGGCGATATTGGGTAGTCCGAGACCCGGGGCGGAGACCATGAATATTGAGAGAATGCCGGAGGCGAGCAACCCTGCTGTCATGCCGGCGAACATATTGTTGACAATCACCGGTCGGCGTATGAAGCCGTTGGTTGCACCCACCAATTTCATGGTGTGAATGGTGAACCGTCGCGAGTAGATGGTGAGGTGCACAGTGTTGTTGATGAGCACGAACGAGATTACAAGCATAATGCCGGCCACCAAGGCGAGCACCATCGATAGTCGCTGTATGTTGCGGTTCATCGCCTCGACCATCTCGGAGTCAGGCACCGATACGCTTTCCACAATCTGCTCTTTTTCGAGCACACTCTTTATCGATTTTATGGCGGAGGCATTGGCATATTCCGACTTCAGACCGAAATTAATCTCCTCGCTGAGAGGGTTGACACCGAAAAGCTCCTCAAGGTTCTCACCGGTATCTTCAGTCCATTTTTTCAGTGCATCCTCTTTCGAAATGAGATTGACGTTTGCGCAATATGGTTGGCGTGATATATTCTCGGCAAGACGTTGGGATGCTCCGGAGGGAATGGAGTCGCGGAGCACCACGCATAGCTCAATCTTCTCTTTGAGCCGACGGGTTTCCCTGTCGGCACCGGCCCATACCATCGCAATGACACCTAAGAGCAGCAACACGAGCGTTACGCTTATGATGACAGTGAGGTGTCGGCTGAGGTATGAAACCTTAACTTCTTTATAATTTTTCATAATCTTCCGCAAATTTAATACATTATGCCCCCCCTTGTCAAGTGTTGACACACTTTTTTTAACATTTTCCACTCCTTATTATGCTCTTTTTGCCTATAATGGTGAAATTTGGGACATCGGTCAACGAAAAATACGTCAAAATTGAGTAAATTTGCATATTATAAAAAGAAATAATGAAGGCGGAATATCATACATTGGGATGCAAGCTCAACTTCTCGGAGACATCAACGATCGGCAAGATGCTGCGCGACCGTGGCGTTGAGACTGCTGCGGAAGGAGAGCGCCCCGACATAATCGTAGTGAACACATGTTCGGTGACGGAGGTTGCCGACAAGAAGGGGCGTCAATTGGTTCGGCGTTTGGCGCGTCAGTGGCCTGATGCCACCTTGGTTGTGACCGGATGCTATGCCCAGCTCAAGCCGGAGCAGCTCGCCGGCATGGATGGAGTCGATATAGTGTTGGGCAATAATGAGAAACTGCGCATATCGCAATATCTGGACCGCTGGCTGGAGACGCATTCACCTATAGCCGCCACAACACCTTGGGGCGAAATAAAAGAGTTTGCACCCTCGTGCGAACGTGGCGACCGCACGCGCTATTTCCTTAAGGTGCAGGATGGTTGTGACTATTATTGCACTTATTGCACCATACCGTTCGCCCGCGGACGGTCACGTTCGGGCAGCGTGAGCGAGATTGTGGAGATAGCTCGCGGAGTGGCGGCTGAGGGTGGCCGCGAGATAGTCATCACCGGGGTGAACATTGGTGACTTCGGGCGGCATCCCGCCTCTGACGAACAGCAGCGTGAGGACTTCTTCACATTGCTCCGGGAGCTCGACAAGGTGGAGGGGATTGAGCGTTACCGCATATCGTCGATAGAGCCTAACCTTCTCACCGAGGAGATTATACACTGGATAGCTGAGGAGTCGCGCACGGTTATGCCCCATTTCCACATACCGCTTCAGGCCGGCTCAGATGCTGTGCTAAAGCTGATGAACCGGCGTTACGACACTGACCTTTTCAGAAGCCGTATAGAGTTGATCAAGAAGCTGATGCCCGATGCATTCATTGGCATAGACATAATAGCCGGCGCACGGGGAGAGACTGATGACGAGTGGCTCAAGGGTCTCGAGTTCGTAGATTCGTTGCCTGTGACTCGCCTCCATGTGTTTCCATATTCCGAACGCCCCGGCACGAAGGCCCTTCAGTTGGCGCATGCCGTGAGTCAGGAGGAGAAGCATCGCCGGGTGGCAGAGTTGATGAAGATTTCGGAGCGGAAGCATGCTGCCTTCATAGCCGAACAGACAGGCAAAGAGGCAAAAGTGCTGTGGGAGGCCCCGCATCATGGGGCGAAAATCATGCATGGCTGGACAGAAAACTATATCCGGGTCGAAGCTCCATACCGTCCGGAACTCGTCAACATGGTGACAACCGTGACGCTCAACAAGGATATCATATCTGACGAACAATGAAGAAGCTTGGCGTAATAATACTCAACTGGAACGGTCTGGACTTGCTGAGGCAGTTTATCCCCGCAGCCTCTCGCCATACGGTGAGCGAGGAGGCTGACCTGATTGTTGCCGACAATGGCTCGGAAGATGGTTCGGTGGCATGGCTTCGAGAGAATCATCCCGAGGTGCTTGTGATAGAGCTTGGCAAGAACTATGGTTTTGCGGAGGGTTACAACCGTGCCATAGCTGAGGTAAGCTATGAGTATGTCACCTTGCTCAACTCCGATGTGGAAGTGACCGAAGGGTGGTGGCAACCGCTGTTGCGCTTCCAGGAGTCGCATCGCAACGTAGGGGCGGTGCAGCCTAAGATATTGGCTTATCGCGACAAGGGAAGCTTCGAATATGCCGGTGCAGCCGGTGGCTATCTCGACTCGTTGGGCTATCCTTATTGCCGGGGAAGGCTCTTTGACGTGGTGGAGCGTGATGAGGGGCAATATGACGGCCCGCCTGTGGATGTGGCCTGGGCTTCCGGTGCCTGCCTGACTATGCCGCGTTCGGTATATGAGCGCGTAGGCGGACTCGACTCCCGCTTCTTTGCGCATATGGAGGAGATAGACCTCTGCTGCCGTGTATGGAATGCCGGCCTGCGGGTTTGCGCACTCACCGACTCGAAGGTATATCATGTGGGAGGAGCCTCCTTGGCGCAGGGCAACCCTAAGAAAACTTATCTTAACTTCCGCAATAATCTGCTGTTGCTCCATAAGAACCTCCCCCGTAAGCGCGGACGCAATGTGCTGTTTCGCCGCCGGCTCGCCGACACTTTGGCGTTCGGCATGTTTCTGGTGAAATTGGATTTCGCCAATGCGGGTGCCGTGCTGAAGGCACACCGTGATTTCCGCAAGATGCGCAAGGAATACACACAGCTCCCCGAGCATGACATACTCTCCAGGCTGCCGGGTGCCAACCATAACGCAGTGCTGGAGCATTATCTGCTTCGACGCAAGCGGATAGAAGTGTAAAAATTAAAATTAATGTCACTAAATTTACAATGAAAATGGATGTTAAAAGGCTTATCAAAGTTTGCCTCGACGCAGTGGACGCGCATAAGCGCGTCCCTACAACAATTTGATTTTCATCTGGATGTGTC
>CAJUIJ010000206.1 GCA_910586175.1 uncultured Muribaculaceae bacterium
GTATCATGTACGTTTCCTCCTTCCGCGCCGCGTTCGCACGCGTCCTCGCATCCGTATCCGCGCCCGTCGTCAATACCCCCTGCATTACCATGGTGATTACCGCTGCCGGAAGCGCATCCAATGGCGTTTCCGTCGGTGACATCCGAGGTGTTGTCGGTGGTGTCGTAGGTACTCCCCGAAAATGTGTTGTATGTTTCATAATTACAAATGGTTATTAGTGTCGTACCTTCATGCATCTTTCGGGGTTCCCGGATTATCATTCCATCACCCTCCAAAAGGCGTAAAAAATTGGTCACTGTGCAATCAGATGGCCGTACCATCTTGCTTGTGCTTCTGGCTTCGTTTATGCGGTACATCCAGCGTTCGCAGAGGTAGCGCACGGAGGCCACGAGCTGGCCGCGTTGGAGCGTCACGAGGCGCGAGCCGATCAGCCGGCGGCGGGGCTGCCATTCGGCCAGCATCAGAAGGTCGAGCCACCATTTCAGATACGTCGGCCGCTCCCACAGCCAGTGCCCCCGGATCTTGCGGCTAAGCTTGATCCACCCCAGGTTCTCTTTCTCATTCATGGCAGAGCATGGTTAATGTGTCTTTATCCTGTGTCATCTCTCTCTTTTTTTTAAGTATCGGAAGCCCCTCAGAGGCTGAAAGGTGTCAAACTTTTTAAATTCCCGATTTGTGGGGCTTCCGATGTTTTTGTTATTTTTGCAGTGTCAAACTTTTAATTTCCGATTTATGAATAAATTCCAGTTAGAGGCTCAGGCCATCCTCGAAAGGATAGAGGCTTGCAAGAAAGTTGCGAATGGACGCAACGGACGTAGTTGGGGTATGGGCTTCCCTCCTGCCAGTGCTGAACCCAATCCTATTGGACGATTAGAAATATGTCACGACATCGTCACGCTCGTGTATGCTTATGACCCTGAGTTCCCGGGTCTCCGCAATATTCAAAAGGCTATAGAGTACAGTAACTCCAATTGGTCGGACATGGCATGGGAGCTATTTCCTGACTTCATTAAGGTAATCGACCTCCGTGCAGAATGATGTCGGCGCATTCCTCGGCATGTTCGTCAGGTATACCGTGCAGGGGTGAGAGGATGATTAGTTGTCTTCTCACCTCTTTCATTATGCCCCCGATGATTTCCTCCAACTTGAAGACTGGGATGTTTTTTAAGGTGACTGATGCTTTGATGTCGTATGGGCTTTCCGTACCGAACCCGTAATCTGAATGGACCACCACATTTATGAGTGGCTGCTTTGCTGCGTAATCTTCCATGTGCTTGTGCTTTTTAGTTGTTCTTGTCGTGAAATTCGCTTGGCGATGCAGCGGGCCGCTTCGCCGGTCAGTATGCCGCCGATGAGGCAGCACACGCCGATGGGGTTGACGCTGCCGTCGGGGTTCTCGGAGCCGCAGAGGCCTATGACCACGGCGATGACGCAGAGCGTCATGATGATATTGTGCGCCGTCTTCATCTTCTGAGCTTCAGGCGGCTCCCTGGGCCGTCCTGGGTTTGACTTGACAGGAAGGTCTCGAGGTCTTTCTGCCTGTAGAGCACCTTGGTGCCTATGCGCACGGGGCGCAGGTCGCCCGTGGTGTCGAGCGTGTGGAGGGTCTTCAGCGAGCAGCGGAGAAACGCCGCCGCCTCCTTGCGCGTCACGGAGGGCATCGAGGCCGCCTCCTTGGCCTCGCGGCTCATCTTCTCGCGCTCGGAGCGCATTATCTCACCCACCACGCAGCGCAGGTCGTGTGCGCTGAGCTGGAGCACCACACCGGTGCCCTGGGCCTGGAGCCTGTTGATTGTCTCGTATGTGTCCATATCTCTTCGGTTTAAGTTTTCTGTTATTCAAGTTTAAGTTTTCGGAAGGCTTTTTTTACCACCCTTATTTTTGCCTCGTCCGACGGATGCACATAGAGGTTCATCGTGGTCTGCACGTCGGCGTGTCCGATAATCAGGGAGACTGTCTTGATGTCTCCGTCCGACTCCACGAGACGGGTGGCGAACGTGTGGCGCAGCCCGTGGAAATTCACGTCCGGGAGGTGATGGCGGGTCACGAACCTGCTGAATGTCTCGCGAAGGTTGCGGGGGAGCATCGGATTCTCGGAATTGCTTGTCACGTAGTGTCCCGGTTTCCCGGCTTCAGGAAACGCCTTGCGTATACATTTGCGGAGTGCGCCGAGCATCGGCACTGTCCTCATGCCGGCTTTGGATTTTGGCGCCCCTATCATCGTCACGCATTTGCCGGTGTTGCTGTCATACATGTTGTTGACGGTTCGCCTCACGCTCAGTGTGCCGTGCCGGAAGTCGATGTCTTCCCAGCGCAGTCCGCACACTTCCCCGATCCTCAGTCCGGTCATTATGGAAATCATGATGCCTAGAACATTGGTGCGTCCCTCGCACAGTTCGGCGTAGCCCTTGCATATAATCCGGTATGTTTCCGCTTCGGTGAAGTGCTTCACCTCGCGCACTGTTGATTCGGGGTATTTAAGACGCCAGTCGGTGCTCTGTATGGTGCGGCCCAGTTCCAGGGCTGCGAACTTCAGCATCTGCTTCACCAAGGCCATCCTGTCTTTGCATGTATGTCCGCCGATGCCGTCGGCCATCATCGCGCTTAGGGTAAGGCGTGCCTCATTTCTGCCGTAGCCGGCTATCTCTTCCTGTCCGATCAGCTCCCGGAGGGAGAAGTTCCACGCTGATTCGTAGGCAAGCATGGTGCTGCGCTTTACTTCCGGGGCCTTCATCTTGTGGAATGTGTCGTAGAGTTCTTCAAATTTCATCTCAAGTTTCTGTTTCTGTTCAGTGTCTGCGGAGGGGGCAACCCCTTCGCAGACTTCACCGTCTTTCCGGCGTGCCATTGGCGAGCCTTCGGGGCTTAATGGAGATGGACCCTCCTTGATGTGTTATTCTTCCTCATTCTCCGGTTTGGGGGCGTCGGCGATCTTTATCGTGAAGGTGCGCCCGTCCTTGAGGGTGATGGTGCGTTCGGTCCAGCCTCGCATGTCGAGATATTCCACCGCCACCTTGCCCAAGAAGTATATTCGGCGTTTCAGCTCGTGCGGCGTGTGCCGGAATTCGCCCGAGAGCTTCTTCTTGAGGCGTGCCACCTCTTCTCTAAGGTCGGCGTTTTCGGTGATGGCCAGCTTGGCTAAGGTGTTGAGCATGTCAATGTTGTTGCGGACTCCGCCTATCATGTGTTTCACCATTGCGATGTTTTCTTTTTTCTGTCTCTGTGATTCTGTCATGATGTTTTAGCTTTATTAGTTGTTTGGTTTTTGGTCAGTGGATTGGGGTGATGAGGGCTTTGGGGCGGGGGGTGCGGGTGTGGAGGCCGCGCAGTGTCAGGATGCGGTCCACGCCCTGGCGGGTCAGGCCGAGGCGCAGGGCCGTCTCCCTGGTGATGCGGTAGTAGCTGCATTCCGGGCCGGCCTCGTGCGAGACCTTGAGGTAAGTGCTGCACACCCGGTCGTGCAGCTCGTCGCGCTTGCGCTCCCTCTGCGTGCGGAAGTCACTCATCTTGCGTGTGGTGCTTTTTCTCTTTTCCATATTTCTCGTTTGGGCTATTTTTCTTTATATTTGCAATCGATTGCGAAATCGGTTGCGAATCCGAGTGCAAAGTTATATTATTCTTTAGGAAATCCAAAGGAAATCCTAAAGAATTAACTAATATTAACAATTAAGATATGGAAACAATTATAGATAGACTGGCTAAGCTCGTGGAAATGAATAGAAAAACAATTAATGGCTTTGCCCGTTTGGTTGGCTTGGATTCTGGCGAGTTTAGCAAAATGATGAAGGGCAATAGAAAAATCACGGATCGCACCCTACAGAAAG
>CAJUIJ010000207.1:0-1247 GCA_910586175.1 uncultured Muribaculaceae bacterium
GGTGCGGAGTGTGCCCTAACTTCGCGATGTGAATAGCGTCAAATCATATAATCTCGATGACACGGGCGGCATAAAAATGGCGGCATAAAATCTATGAAATGTCCATCCCGGAGGATCATAGATGCCGGTGCAACGCAGAAATCAACAAAGAGCAAGAAAAAAATGAGTTAGCGATTGAAACCGACCGGCCGAGACCCGGACTCGGTGCGCAGCATGAAAGCGCGACCCGAAAGGGAACTCCCTTAAAACATTCCAAATTTTATTATTTTGGAAGAAATTGGATAAAACAAAAGGTCGCCCCCGGATAACCGAGAACGACCTGTGGAGAGAGAAAGGAGAGGAGAATGAGAACGTCAGCCGTCGATAGCCAACAGATATGCGGCAAGCCACGGTAGCCAGCAGACAGCGATACCACCGGCGAAAGTCATGAGAAAATCCCAGACGCAGAAATGGTTGCCTGACATACGGGAGTCATGGAACTCTTTGAGCAGCCCCACGATTACGACTGCAGCAAGAGCGACGGTGAGCGACCACCAGGGCATGTGCGGAGGGATGTGTCCGACGAGGATAGCGATAATAGCTCCGATGCAGAAATGGAGCACCTTGTCGAAACCGCGTTTATCGTTGCAGAGAGTCATAAATGGTGTATTTTGGTGAATATGATTGAACCTATCACGATGATTAAGCCTATGAAAGCGAGAGGAACTATCCAGTCGGAAGGAGTAAGAAATTTCGTATCTTTACTTACGCCCTGTTTGAGAGCCTCGGAAGATTGGGCGGAAAGATTTACAGTCTTTTGCTCGTCGACCGATGAAGCGGCGACAGAGGTAACGTCTGCCGACTCTTTGGCTTTGGCGCTTTCGATTTTTACGGACTTAGGAGCCGCCCTGCTATCGGGGCGCAGAGAGTCAGGAGGAAAGAACTCGACCGTTATGCCCGACAATTCCAGCTCCCGGGAAGCTTTGATGAGAGAGAGGATATCATCATTCGAGAGCTTTTCGGCAACCTCCGATACAACAACGGAAGTTGTATCGGAGTATTCAGTGACGGACTGTTTGGAGGAGCGGCACGAGGCTATACCTGACAATAACAGGGCGAGAAAAAATAAAATCAGAGGTCGCATAATTTGAAGGAAGGACAGGCTTTGTTTGCAAATTCGTAATGACAGTGCACGGAGGCACCCGGATATTTCTTTTGCAGCTCTGCGACGAGATTGCGGAGAGCAACCTTTTGCGCAGGGGTACGTG
>CAJUIJ010000207.1:1257-2519 GCA_910586175.1 uncultured Muribaculaceae bacterium
GGGTACGTGTGTCCTTAGGCGTTTTGCCGTCAGCAGCGCAGCCGCCGACATAGCTGACACCGATAGAGCAAGTGTTCTGCCCGGTGCAATGAGCGCCGGCCACTTCCTCGGGACGCCCACGGTGTACCGAGCCGTCGCGTGAAACGACATAGTGATAACCTATGTCGGAGAAACCACGGGCAAGATGCCACTGCCGGATTTGCTCGACCGTGAAGTCGCGCCCCTCAGGCGTGGCCGTACAGTGAAGAATGATTTTGTCGATTGTACGAAGATGAGGCTTGACACCGATGGCAGCCCAGGTCTTAGCCCCGACTATACCGTCAGGACTAAAGCCGTGCTCCGACTGGAATTTTTTCACGGCTTCTTCGGTGAGTGGTCCGAAAATACCGTCGACAGAGAGAGAAAGAGCCGACTGAAGAGAGCGGACATCCGCTCCACGGCTACCGATTTTGAGAACAGGCATTATACAGGAATATTAAGACGGCGCATACGAGCTGAGAGTATATCGTCAAGAGCTGACATATGCTCGAGCTGTAAGAGAATTAATGACTGGTCCTCGGGGTCGAGGCGGCTGAAACGAGTATGATCATCGCAGAAAGCGCGAAGATTCTTTACATGCCGGGCATTCTGGCTGTGCTGTTGGGCGAGGCGAAGTTCAAACGGTTTCATCGGAATGTTTTTTATCAGCTTCCTTGTGGATAGTTTCAAGGAAAGATTTGAGTTGAGAGTTAAGATCAATGCCGATGAAGGCTCCGGCAGCAACAAGGAGCATACCGAATACCGTGATGACCGAAGGATGGATTTCGCCCACCGGCGGCATATACAGAGCCAGCATGACAACGACCATACCGAACATGACGAGGACGAAGGCCAACAGCGACTGAGCTGTGAGTCGACGGCGGAATGTGGAGATTGGCTGTGACATAGCGGAGAGAGATTTATTACGATGCAAATGTACCGATGCACGAATGTACGATAAAAGACAGGAAGGCCTACATGACGCCCGAAACGTCGACGAAAGAGCCACCGAAATAGGGGAAATTCTCGCAACCTATATAGAGAGTATCGAAAGCATCGGTGCCGTCGGTTCTCAGCTCAAGGCGGTCATCCTCTGTTTCGGCAAGTTTCTCGCCGGACTTATCCTTGTGGAAGCCGTTACGGCCTCGTGTAACGCCGGCTGACTGTATGGCAAGAATAAGGTCGTCGTTATTCTGGCGGTTGAAATACGGCGTCAAACGGTTTTTGCCGGCAAAACCGTGGTT
>CAJUIJ010000207.1:2529-3813 GCA_910586175.1 uncultured Muribaculaceae bacterium
TGATAAGATGGTATTTTTCCTCATGACGCATAGGATTGCCGAGCGGAGTGGCCACAACGCGCCACCCGTGTTTCTCGAACTCATCGATGATTGTATGGCGGAAGTCTACCGAATTGACGGCATAATTGGAGCCGAGCGCGGTAGTGTCATAGTAAAACACCACCGTCTTGCACGTATGATGTGCATAATATTGGCAAAACTCCGCTACGAGAGCAGGAATCTTACGCTCGTATTTAACATAGAACGATTTGAGGACATTAAGACGGCCAAGACGCTCATCGGGCTGTCCGGCTACAATCCAGTTTATATTTGCATTGTAATCCATGCCGATGCAAAGAGGACGCAGTCTGTCGAGGTCGCGGTCGGCGCGGCAGTCCATCGCCTCGGGCTGAAAGTCAAAGCCGATGGTATCAAGGTACTCGAAATCACTCGCGTTATACTTGTGGTCCTCTTTCATGGAAGAATAGAAACCGTCGCGCGCAATACCTATCTTCTGGCACATGATACTGGTCTGGAACGTGAGCGGCGTAAGGTCGCGCTTCATGTCGCGAAGGTACTGCTCTCCCAAAAGCTGCACGTTCTCGACCGATGAATATTCACGATAGTAAGTAGCCAGATAGCGGAGCTTGTTGATATTCGCATCAAGGCGGCGCAGATAGTTACGAAGATAAGCCGGAGGCTCCATGCCTTTACGGCGCAGCTCGAGAATTTTCTGCTTCTGCCGCCACTGCTCATAAACTCCGGCCTCGATAGCGCGAATAATTTTCGGATCCATCTTTTTCTCATATTCGAGGAACCAGGAGCCTTTCTTACTCTGCGGCATATCCGAGAGAATGAGGACTGCATGATTGAAAGAATGGCGCGAGAAATGGGTCTTGATGCCACCGTTGGCCGGGAAAGTTTCATTATGCAGACGGACAGGGTCAATGAATTTCGCCTCGTCGATAAGGAGCCATGAAAGCGTCAGGGAGTTGGCGGCGCCGGTTCGGTCCTGAGATAGAATAACGGCAACAGAGCCGTTATAGAACGCGATAACCTGCTCCCAATCATGCGGCTCGGTGATAGGTTTGGCGAAAGATTTTGGAGGACGGCGCCCCACAACATAATGGATGCCTTTTTTATAGCCCCATCGCTCCCATGCGGCGAACAGCCCCGGGAGCGTATTAGTTAGGCCATGCTTGAAGGTGGGCACAACAATGCCGCCGGTAGAGCCGGGCATCCTCTGCATCATCTTCAGTGTGTAAGGAGCGGCGATAGAGTCGGTTTTGCCGGTACGTCGCCCGG
>CAJUIJ010000208.1:0-3249 GCA_910586175.1 uncultured Muribaculaceae bacterium
CTATTGTGCCATGCGGTGTCGGTAATATTATTCTTGCCGGTGTGCTATCAGCCGAGAAGTTCGAGCTGCACTGTGAAGTGGCGCAGAAGCTCTGCCTCCCAGGTAATCTTCACACCACGGGTAATTTCGTGGCGACGGTCGTATACATTTTTCAAGGCTGCTGCAATCACATCCATGTGGTTGTTGGTGTATGTGCGGCGGCAGATGCAGAGACGCAGGAAGTCGTTGCCATTAAAACGGTTCTCACGTGTCACAGGATCGCGGTCGGCAAGCAGATAACCGATTTCGCAGCCACGCACGCCTGCCTCGAGATACAACTCTATGGCGAGACGCTCTGCGGGAAACTCCTCTTTCGGAATACGGTCGAGCACCTTGTCAGCATCGATAAAGACTGCATGACCACCCACCGGACGCTGGTAAGGTATGCCATATTCATCGAGCTTCTTGGCGAGATATTCCACCTGCTTGATGCGGGTGTCGAGCATGTCAAATTCGGTATTCTCATCGAGACCTACGGCCAGGGCTGCCATGTCGCGGCCATTCATACCGCCGTAAGTGAGGAAGCCCTCAAACGGAATCTCGTATTTCTTCGCACCTTCATATATATCTTCCCACTTGGTGGCTATGAAACCTCCCATATTGACAAGGCCATCCTTCTTCGACGACATTGTCATGGCATCGGCCAAGCTGAACATCTCACGCACGATCTCCTTTATGGTCCAATCCTTGAACTCAGGCTCGCGCATCTTGATGAAGTATGCGTTCTCTGCAAAGCGGGCAGAGTCGAACACCACACGCTTGCCATACTTGTCGGCAAGGGCACGCACTCCGCGCAGGTTCTCCATAGACACGGGCTGTCCGCCTGCGGTGTTGTTGGTGATTGTGACGATGATGAATGGCACCTTGTCGGCATCCTTCTCGAGCACTGCCTCGAGTTTCTTGAGATCAACATTACCCTTGAATGGCACCTCAAGTTGAGTATCCTTTGCTTCGTCTACGGTGCAGTCTACAGCTGCTGCCTTGCGAGCCTCGATATGACCCTTGGTGGTGTCGAAGTGCGAGTTGCCGGGCACAATGTCGCCGGCCTTGACGAGATGAGAGAAGAGCACATTCTCCGCAGCACGACCCTGGTGTGTGGGTATCACATACTCGAAGCCGGTGAGCCTTGTGATCACGTCGCGAAGCTCATAGAAGCTGCGTGCGCCGGCATACGACTCATCGCCGGTCATCATGGCGGCCCACTGACGGTCGCTCATCGCACCTGTGCCGGAGTCGGTGAGACAGTCAATGTAGACTGCCGACGACGGCAACATGAATACGTTGTAATGTGCATCCTTGAGCCACTGCTCACGCTCTTCGCGCGTACTCTTCTTGATTAGCTCCACCATCTTGATTTTCCAAGATTCCGCAAACGGTATTTCCATAATAAGGTTTAGATTTTTCGGCCCTCACATCTTATGCTCAATCATCTTCTTGTCAAAGTCCGATATGATACGTTGCGACTGAAGGCCGGCAGGTTAATTCTTTTCGTTGTTGGTTTGATTATCGGCAAATTTACAGTTTATTTTTGCAATATGCAAAATTTTTAGAAAAAATATTTACCGTGTCATAAACCGTGACTTACAATAGTATGTTATAATATCGTTAATTCATTAGTGGGAAGCCGGTGCCAGGGAGGTTCCCGGAGCCTGACGTTTCACAATCACGCACTTACAATATATATTATGAAAGAGACAAGAGCCGGCATAGCGCACGGCATTCTACTTATGGCGCTATTCGCCTGTGCGGCATTTTTCATTGCGCAGGCGCAGGTAATGAAAGACCTGTCTTTCTCGCCGCTTATCATCGGCATAATCATCGGTATGATATATGCCAACTCGCTGCGAATGCACTTGCCGCAGACCTGGACTCCGGGCATACAGTATTGCTCGAAGCGCATTCTGCGCATCGGCATAATCCTCTACGGATTCCGCCTTACGTTTGGCGATGTGCTTGATGTAGGAGCCGCCGCGCTCATCATAGATTGCGTGATAGTGTGCGGCACAATATTTCTCGGCATACTGTTGGGGCGTGCCCTCAAGATGGACAAGGAGACTGCCTTGCTCACCTCGGTGGGAAGTGCGATATGCGGCGCGGCTGCCGTAATGGGAGCAGATGCCATAGTCAAGCCCAAGGCCTACAAGACTTCGGTGGCGGTGGCCACGGTGGTGATTTTCGGCACACTCGCCATGTTTCTTTACCCTATGGTATGGCGTGCCGGTTTTCTCGGCCTTGATGAACAGCAGATGGGCATTTTCGCCGGCTCCACGCTTCATGAGGTGGCACACGCCGTGGGCGCGGGCAACGCCATGGGCGATGCCGTGGCCGGCACTGCAATCATCGTGAAGATGATACGCGTGATGCTCCTCGTGCCGGTGCTTCTTGTCATGGCATGGTGGCTCGCTGCCAAGGCCTCTTCGCAGAGTGGGGCCGCCGCCGGCAAACGTAAAATCAACATCCCTTGGTTTGCCTTCGGCTTTCTCGCGGTGATTGGTTTCAATTCATTCAACCTGCTTCCGGTCGAAGCTGTCAACTGGATCAACGAGTTCGACACCTTCCTGCTCACCATGGCAATGGCGGCATTGGGAGCCGAGACAAGCTTCGACAAATTCAAGAAGGCAGGCGCAAAGCCGTTTGTGCTTGCTGCCTGCCTGTTCGCATGGCTACTGGTAGCCGGATACCTGATGGCGCGTTATCTTGTGCCTGCCCTCTCCTGAGAGACACCCGACTCCACCTTTACCTCTTTAGGCTGCAATACTCTATATGTGTTGCAGCCTATAAAGTTTCCGGCCACGATGGCAGCATAGAAAATGGCGATGTCTACCGAACGGCCGGTGATATATTCCAATGGCAGCGACGCCATATAGAACGCGTCGGCCACGCAGTGGGGCAGGCCGCAGATTATGAATGCCGGTATGCCGAAAAGGAGCGGCAACCACTTGCCCTTGGCCGCCGACTGCACCGCGAGTGTCATTATAAAACCGCATCCGATGGCGAGAAGGCCGTTGCGGAGCGGTGTGGCGGCAAGCCTTTTTTCCATTATGCCCATGGCGCCCTGCTGCATCTCCGGGTTGGAGAATAGAAGCCCCATGGCCATGCACCCGAGCACATTTAGCAGCAATATGGCGAGAAGCCACACATACCCACCCTGCTCTCTCTGCGCGGTGCGGGGCGACCAGACGAACTGGGCTTTGCCGGTAAAGAGGTTAA
>CAJUIJ010000208.1:3259-3812 GCA_910586175.1 uncultured Muribaculaceae bacterium
CGGCTATAAGACCGAAGGCGAAGAGCACGGCACCTGCCACTCCCCCCACCTTAATATATATGCACCCACCAAGGCTGATGCAGGCACCGGCCAAAAGGCCACGCCAAATAAATCCGAAATCTTTCATAATCAAGCAGTCCTTAAAAGTCCGAAGCATACGTAAAAAATATACGCAGATGAAGTTGTTTAAACTTCCGGTTGCAAAATTAGCGAAAATTATTAAATTTTTCGCGAAAAATTTGGCAGATTCAAAAAAAGGCATTAACTTTGCACTCGCAAAAGGGAAACAACTCGGAGCCGATGCAATGAAAAGCAAAAGGCAAAGGTCTTGAATCTCCGGAGCAAACAAATTCGGGGTGTAGCTCAGTCCGGTTTAGAGTACGCGTCTGGGGGGCGTGTGGTCGCAAGTTCGAATCTTGTCACCCCGACTGAAAAAAGTGTTGCAGTTTTCGCTGCAACACTTTTATTTTATATGGTCGTCGGGAGCGCCTCCTCCCCCCCAGTGCGCGATGCAACGTCGCGAAGCCACCGGGAGAGAGGAGCCTCCGGCGAC
>CAJUIJ010000209.1 GCA_910586175.1 uncultured Muribaculaceae bacterium
CCCGGCTTCCCCTCTCAGCTACTGAAAGCCGGTGAGAAGTACCTGCGCACCATAAGCTTCAAATTCGAGGCTTAATATAAGTTTCATATATTCCAAAACCCTCTCACAGCTACAATTTTTTGCTCATTTGGTGAAAAATTTCTAAATTTGCAGAAAATTAAGACAAGTATACGATTTTTTAAATCCTATACTTGTTTACTATAGAGTATTAGACTAATTAATATACCCATAATTCAATAAAAAATGGTAGATTACAAAAGCTTGGGCCTTGTGAACACCAAGAAGATGTTCGAAAAGGCAGTGCACGGTGGATACGCTATCCCCGCATTCAACTTCAATAACATGGAACAGCTGCAGGCCATCATCAAGGCTGCCGCTGACACCAAGTCTCCCGTTATCCTTCAGGTTTCGAAAGGCGCCCGCAACTACGCCAACCCCATCCTGCTCCGCTACATGGCTCAGGGTGCTGTGGAATATGCCAAGTCTCTCGGTTGGGAGAACCCGCAGATCGTGCTTCACCTCGACCATGGTGACAGCTTCGAGCTCTGCAAGGACTGTATCGACAACGGCTTCTCTTCTGTAATGATCGACGGTAGCCACCTCCCCTATGAGGAGAATGTTGCCCTCACCAAGAAGGTTTGCGACTATGCTCACCAGCATGATGTAACTGTAGAGGGTGAGCTCGGCGTGCTCGCAGGTGTGGAAGATGAGGTTTCTTCTGACCACCACACTTACACCGACCCCGAAGAGGTGGTTGATTTCGTGAGCCGCACCGGTGTTGACAGCCTCGCTATCTCTATCGGTACCAGCCACGGTGCTTACAAGTTCACTCCCGAACAGTGCACCCGCGACCCGAAGACAGGCCGTCTCGTGCCCCCGCCGCTCGCTTTCGACGTGCTCGAAGGTGTCGAGGCTAAGATACCCGGATTCCCCATCGTGCTCCACGGTTCTTCTTCAGTACCCCAGGAATATGTTGATATCATCAACGCTAACGGTGGCAAACTTCCCGACGCTATCGGTATCCCCGAAGAGGAACTCCGCAAGGCAGCCAAGATGGATGTCTGCAAGATCAACATCGACTCTGACAGCCGTCTCGCTATGACCGCTGCCGTGCGCAAGGTGTTCAACGAGAAACCGGGTGAGTTCGACCCCCGTAAGTATCTCGGCCCGGCTCGCGATGAAATGGAGAAGCTCTACAAGCACAAAATCGTTGCTGTGCTCGGTTCTGAAGGTAAGGCTGAGTAATTCCAGACGATTTATAATGACCCGAGGGGGTGCGACTGCTTTATGTCGCACCCCCTTCGTTTTCGCCTACGGTTATCTCAATATCCTCACTATACTTCCCCCCATATTGACGCAGGTTCGATATATCCATGCGCGTGGCCTCTATGATGAAGTCGTCGAAACTCTTCAGCAAGTCTGCCAATGCCGTCAGGGAGTTGCGCGTCTGCTGGTCATAGAGCGTGCCGCTCATGGAGTTGCTCTCCAGTTTGCCTTGCAACGCACCGTTCACACCGGAGATATCCTCCATCATCTTCATCTGAATCTCCAGCAATTCTGTTATGCCGATGTCGGCCGACCGCGAACTGACCTGCTGCGGCAGCGGCACTCCAACCCTTGGCTTGTATACGATCACGCCATTGAACCGGCCCCACTCCTCGGCCACGTCATTGATATCCACACCCTCAGGAAATGCCCCTTCCGGAAACAGCAGCACACCCTTGGCCGACGCACGCAATATCCAATCATACATCGTTATGAGCCTGTTGGTCAGCTTCTGCTGGTCTATGATGTCGCTCACAAACGAGTGTATCTCAGAGTCGATAAAGGGATATGCTTTCATCACATAAGGATGCGACCCATGCATATATGGCGAGTCACCTTCGGCAAGAACCCTTCCACCCGGAGCCATGAAGGCATAGCGCCACACTTCCTCCCTCACTCTCCTCACTCTGACGTTATTGTTGCCCGAATTAATAGCCGACACGCTCTTAACCTTGGCATCGGCACGCCGCAGTCTGCCTGTAGACAAATCTTGCTCATACTCCGCATTGCGCCGCACACGGTGCCACACTTCGCACACGCGGCAACTCACATTTCTGTCATCTCCGGGTGCTACACCATATATACGCCGAAGCATATCCTCATCATGATCATCCTCGGCAAACTCACACAACACGTCGTCAAACGACACTTCATGCATCTCACCGATAATGTTCAAGTCGAACCCGCGAAAGTCGCGGCATGACGTATCGAAGAAGAACCCTTCAGGACTCACCATGTCGGTGCGGCATCCTAATGCACTTCCTCGGTGGCCATACCATTTCTTATGCACGGCGAGACCACCTATCAGAAACTCCTCCATGGTGCGGGCATATAGTTCCTCAAGGCGGTTGTCCTGCATATAGGCTTCGAGCTGACGGTTTAGCAGACGCGACTCCTCCATGTCGCCCGTATTGCAACGAGGTTTCTGCCAGCGGTTGCGATAAACGCCGAGCACATTGCGCACCAATCGGCGAATCAGATTATTCTTCAGCGGGATATTACCCTGCGAAGCCAAATACTCGCTTTCGCGGATACGCACGCCACGATCCTCCATATAGTCACCCCATTGGTCGCCATAAGTGAAACGCTTGCAACGCTCCCGCTCCTCGCGAAACTCACGCAACCCGCCGAAGCAAGCCTCAGCCCGCTCCAGCAACTCCAAATCAAACTTATTCTCAGCAATCATATCAAACTGTAAATTAACAAAATCAAAATAGAGATCGCCACAAAAATAACTTCAAACCAACAACCCAAACCAATATTCCAACACATTATTCCAAACCAAACAAACCAAACCGCATCGCGAAGCCACCGGGAGGGAGGAGCCTCCGGCGACGACAATTCAATGAATAATGAACAATGAACAATGGCTTCGCGACGTCAAAACACGTCGCATCGCGAACTGGGGGCAAGGAGGCGCCGCCGATGCCAAAAGCAAAAACACAAACAAAGAAAAACTTGTTATTACACAAAAAACAATGCACAAACCAACCATGTTATTAACAGGATTCAGCATAGTGATGTTAGGAGCCGCGCTATGCGTTATTGGCAAGATGATATTGCGTAACCGCCCAAAAGCTGCCAAAATCGTGGCATACATCGGTTACGCATTGGCAGCCACAGGAGCAATAATCACAGCAATAAGCAGACGATAAACCAACGATATTATGAAAGTACCAAAACACCCCAATGGAGTGATCTTCTACTCGCTTGCCATACTTACAGCAGGCACGTTTGCCTCACTGCGGTTTACGGCACTACCCTTCTGGTATCACTGGCTATCGCTCGGCTTCGGATTCCTATTGTATCTCTACATGTCAATATACGCATGGAAGCAGAAGACCTACGAATTCATAATAGCTACTACAGCCCTACTGATATTCGTCGCCGTATGGTTCTACCTTTCAGAACCCTCATACACAGAATGGTACAACCACCGTCCACCCGGCACTTCCCGCTTCCTATGAAACCAGCTATGTCTAATTTTTCATGGTCGTCGGCAGCGCCTCCTTGCCCCCAGTGCGCAATGCAACGTCGCGAAGCCACCGGGAGGGAGGAGCCTCCGGCGACGACAATTCAATGAATAGTGAATAACTGGGGGCAATGTAAATATCCGGTTGAAATATTAGAAACACTCAATGTTATTACGGTTGGCAAATATGGAACGGCGATTTCCAAATCGCCTTCAGCCAGCGTTATGTAAATGGCGATT
>CAJUIJ010000210.1 GCA_910586175.1 uncultured Muribaculaceae bacterium
ACCACTTGCTGAGCAGAAGAAGATAGCGGGAATATTGTCGGCTTTAGATGAAAAGATAGAGACCAACCGGAAGATAAATGCGCGGTTGGAGGAGTTGGCACAGGCTCTCTTCAAGTCATGGTTCATCGACTTTGAACCTTTCGGCGGCAAAATGCCCGAGGACTGGAAAAATGTTACTTTATCCGATATTGGAGATATAATTGGTGGAGCTACTCCAAGTAAAGAACACTCAGAATATTATGCCAAAGTTGGAAATGGTATAGCTTGGCTTACTCCTAAAGACCTTTCAGAGACTAACGCAAAATTTACCGCACGTGGAAGTCTTGATATTACCAATCTTGGTTATCAAAAATGTAGCACAAAACTAATACCTTGTGGAAGTATCTTGTTTAGTTCACGTGCTCCAATTGGGTATGTTTCAATTGCCCTTAATGAAATATGCACCAATCAGGGGTTTAAATCTTTTATACCGAAGCAAGTCGGAACTGCATTTTCTTATTATTTATTGAAGACTCTTACTCCCGAAATTGAAAATAAATCAACTGGTTCAACTTTTAAGGAAGCATCCGGCTCCCTTATGAAGAGTTTGCAAGTATTTCTTCCTGATAAAGAAACTCTTAGCAGATTTGAAGAGATATGTACCCCCATTTTTGATAAGCAACGAGATTGCGAAATAGAATCAACTCGACTCGCTGAATTGCGCGACTCTCTCCTACCGAAGTTAATGTCGGGCGAATTAATACCGGAATAAGTTATGACAAACACTTATCACTATACCGAGGACTCTTACGAGCAGACGGTGTTAGATCTGTTCAGAGAGATGGACTATGAAGTGCTTCATGGCCTGGATATCGATGCGGAAACGGGGCGCGACCTAAGCGATGCCACAATCCCCGGTAAACTTCGCGAGGCTATGCTGCGCATAAATGGCACGGAGAAAACGGCTGCTGTAGACGAGGCTATCCGCAAAGTACATGAGCAGTTTTCACAGCCATTCGTGCAGGCAAACGTGCAACTTACCGACTGGTTGCAAAATGGCCTTGACGTAACTTTCAAAACAAGCGAAGGAACTCTACGAAGTGACCATATTAGAATCCTTGACATTGAGAACCCTACGAACAACAGCTTTCAAGTTGTCAATCAATGGACGGTTGTCAACGGTCAGGCGAGAAAACGGGCTGACATCGTGGTCTTCGTCAATGGGTTGCCTATTTCCATCATAGAGTTGAAATCGCCGAGTCGCGAAGTTACCAACTCCGAGGAAGCCTATCTGCAATTGCAAAATTATATGCGACAGGTGCCTCAACTCTTCACAGCTGCGCAGATGCTCGTAATCAGCGATATGGCCGACACACAGGTAGGCACCATCACCGCACCGCTCGACCGCTATATGGAATGGAAGACTACCGACGGCTCATACGAAAGCACCGCCATAGCCGACTTTCAGACATTCTTTGAGGGAATCTTTGACCCTCGGCGACTCATTGACATAATCGCAGACTTTTCACTGTCGATGGGGAGCGACACGAAAAAGGCCAGAATCCTTGCCGGTTATCACCAGTATTTTGCTGTTAAGAAAGCGATGCAATGCACGCAGGAAGCTCTCGGACGCAAAGACGGCAAAATCGGTGTGTTTTGGCACACACAAGGTTCAGGGAAAAGTCTTTCAATGGTGTTTTATGCTCATCAGTTGCTCAAAAACCTGCTGAGCGCGACCATCCTTGTATTGACCGACCGACTGGACCTTAACGACCAGTTGCATTCTACGTTTGCAGCTTGCAGCGACTATCTCCGCCAAACGCCGGTAAAGGCTACTGACGGAGAGCACCTGTATGAGTTGCTTGAAAAACGCAAAAGCCATGGCATAATCTTTGCCAATATTCAGAAATTCAAAGACCGCAAAGAGGCAATAACCACCCGTAACGATATAATCGTAATGAGCGATGAAGCGCACCGCTCGCAAAGCAATCTTAAAACTAAGGTGGATACCGCTACCGGTGAACTGAAAATAGGTTTTGCCGCCATAGTGCGTAAATTGCTTCCCAATGCAGCGTTTATCGGCTTTACAGGGACTCCGATTGAAGCCGACGACAACGACACCCGCGAGGTGTTTGGAAACTACATCGACATCTACGACATGACCCAGGCCGTAGAGGACGGTGCCACCGTGCCGGTCTACTACGAAAGCCGCCTCATCAAGCTCAATCTTGACGAGGACACTCTTCAACTGCTCGACCGTGAATATGACAAACTCGCCGAAGAGGGTGCGGATGAAGAAGATATCAAGCGTTCCAAGCAAGAGAATGCGCAACTCCACGCCCTGCTCCATGCACCTGAGACCATCGATACACTCTGCCGCGACATAATTGACCATTACGAGAACAACCGCCGTGACCATCTAACCGGAAAGGCCATGATTGTGGCACTCGACCGAGCAACAGGCATAGCCATAAATAAACGGCTTGTTGAATTGCGCCCGGAGTGGAAAGAGATGATCGGCGTGGTGATGACGCAAGGGAATCAAGACCCGGCGGAATGGAACGATATCATAGGCTCACCGGCACATAAGCAAGAGCTTGCGCGACAGTTCAAGGACAACAACTCGGCGATGAAAATTGCCATTGTTGTTGATATGTGGCTGACAGGGTTTGACGTTCCGAGTCTCGCCACAATGTATGTCTACAAGCCGATGAAAGGTCACAACCTGATGCAGGCGATAGCTCGCGTAAATCGCGTGTTCCCTGAAAAGAGCGGTGGATTGGTAGTGGACTATATCGGTATAGCCCAGGCACTGAAAAAGGCAATGCACGACTATACGAACCGAGATAAAAAACGGTTTGGTGATCCCGACATCAAGAAAACAGCCTATCAGGAATTCCTCGCCACATTAGAGCGTTGCCGCGAATGTATGAACGGATTTGACTACTCAGCCTTTGCCACATGCTCGAATCTACAACGCGCTAATCTCATCAAAGGAGGCGTAAACGTGCTGCTCGACCCTAATAATATCGTCAGTACACGGTGCGAGGGCAACGTCACAAAATATGACAGTGCCCAAAAGGTGTTTATTGATGAAAGTAAACGACTGGCGCAAGCCACCACCCTGTGCCGGAGCCTGCTCACTCCGGCTGAGAAATTCGAGGAGGCATATTTTGAAGCAGTCCGCACTCTAATTGTTCGCTTGACTTCCAACAAGAAAATCACTCGTAAAATCATTGACGAGCGGATTACCAACTTACTGAAAGTTGCGGTAAAGGCCGACGGCGTTGTAGAGATTCTCAATACAAAGGACACTGAATTCAATCTCTTCGATGAGAAATTTCTCAAAGAGGTGGCCGAAATGAAGGAGAAAAACCTTGCATTGGAACTTCTCAAACGACTGCTCGAACAGCATATCCGCAAACACGCCAAGAAAAATATGACGCAAGCCGACAAATTCAGCGAAATGCTTGATGCCCGCCTTGCCGAGTATCTGCGTGGACTTATAAGCAATGAGGAAGTAATACAGGAACTGCTCAAAA
Source organism: uncultured Muribaculaceae bacterium (assembly GCA_910586175.1). Classification (GTDB taxonomy): domain Bacteria; phylum Bacteroidota; class Bacteroidia; order Bacteroidales; family Muribaculaceae; genus Lepagella. The sequence goes on from CAJUIJ010000210.1 coordinate 3,522, forward strand.
TGGCCCGCGAGCTGAAAGCCCACGCCGAACAGGCCTCAGAGCTTGGCTTGTCCGAGGAAGAACAGGCTTTCTACGACGCACTTACCCGTCCGCAGGCCGTGAAAGATTTCTACGAGAACGACACTCTCGTAGCGATGGCAAAGGAACTAACCGAAGCCCTGCGTAACAGCAAGACCATTGACTGGCGACAGAAAGAGTCAGCCCGCGCCAATATGCGCCGTATGGTCAAGCGTCT
>CAJUIJ010000211.1 GCA_910586175.1 uncultured Muribaculaceae bacterium
AGCTGACAGCCACTGGCCAAATCACCGATCTCGACGGTATATTGTATGCCGTCGAGATCGGTGATTTGGCCAGTGGCTGTCAGCTCGAGCTTAAAGTCCTTGGCATTGGCGGGCACTGTGACTTTGGTCACTTCTACGCCGGGGATTATATCTCCCTTGCTGTCGAGAGGATGAAGGGTGAATTCCATGGCGATTGGCACGTCGCTTGAGATAAGTGCTGACACGCTGAGTCTCTCTATGGTGAGTTTGGCGAGGTCATCGCTGTCGTCGGCCCAGCCGTCGGAAACGGATGAGTATATGATTTTGGAACCGTTGGCGAGCTGCAGCGGGGCGAGAAGATAGTAGGTGCCTGTGAATTTGCCGAGGGGCTTACCTATCTTGAGGTCTATGACCCGGTCAGTGTCAATATCGGTATCGATTGGCTTGAAAGTTAGCATGTTGGGAAGGCCGTTGCCTGAAACGACTTCGCCAAGCTGTGCGTAAGGATGGTGAATGGCGTTCTCGTAGCCTTCAGGACGGGTGAAGTCGGCGAGTGGGGATAGCACATACATCACGTCTGTTTGTGCCGGGATTGCGAGCGGCGAGGCCATAGGGTAATGTTGGTCGGGCTGCTCGTTACGCTCGGCTATGATGTCGAGTCCTATTGAACCCTTTGCGTTGTTGGCAGCCAAGGGGTTGTGCAATGAGATGTATATCTGTGGGTTTACGAGAGAGATGTCGGTGCCGGGCTGAGAGAGCACGTCGGGGAGGTCGGTGAGAGAGATTGTCGGCATGTCGAAGTCATCGAGCGTATAGTCGATGCCGCCGGTGAAGGAATGTACCGGTATGTCATCGATATTGTAGTCTACGGTATATTCGACTTGCGAGGGTATCTTGGTGCGGTCTTTTATGTCGGAGGTGTTGACGATGGCGTCGCCGGCAGTCACACCGAGTGTGCCGACAAATGAAATGCTGTGGTTGGCGGCGTTGAAGTTAATACCTGAGGCGGCGAAGTTTACGCGGCCAAACGATATGGTGAGCGATGCTGCCTCACCGTCTACGTAGCGGTCGTTGATGCGGAATTCGCCTGTGGCGGCGTTATATTTGCCTTGGCCGTAGGTTTGACCTCGAGGAGATGCTTGGGGAGAAGGAGTGTAAGACCTTTGAGATTGAAGCCTTTGAGGTTGTTATGGCCGAAACCCTTGAGCGAGAGGGTGAAGGTGACGTGAAGGTCTGTGCCGATCTCTTCGATCGATTTGATGCAGTCTGTGACGTTGGCTGCGTTGACATCGAAGCGCGAGGGGTCGGAGTGGAGAGGGAAGGATAGGTCGAGACCGGCCGGCATGGTGGTCATGCCGGGAAATGTGGGGACTTCGAGCCATTTGGATGTTGACTCTATGTCGTTGCAGGTCATGGTGACTGGGTCTATTTGGATTTCTGACGATTCGAAGTCACTTTGCTGCACAATGCAATACTGATTGTTGACAATCTGAACTATACCCTCATTTTCGAGATCGATAATCGACGACATCTTTATGTCGGAAAGGTTGATTGGTACTGTAAGGTCATTGACGTTGATTCGGGTTGTGGTGTCAATGTCTGAGAGGTCATAGTTGTTGTCTCTGCATGACGTTAGAGCGGTTGCTGCCATTGTTGCTGCAAGCAGGACCGTTTGGTAGCGATGTTTCATGAAGTTGTTATTGAGTTAATAATGGTTTGATGGTTGCAAAAGTAATAAAATAAGTTGATTGCGCAAAAAATTCGCGCTTTTTGGACTTTCTTGGTGCTTATCGCGCTTTGTGCTCTTTTAGAATCGCGATGCATCGGGGGCGCGATTTATCGCGCCCCTACACGTAGGGTGGATCTTTCGAAGGCGTCGATGAAGCTGCCGGGGGTGGCGTTGATTATCTGCACCCCTTTCTTGTCGGTGTAGGCTTTAAGCGTGAAGTAGCTGCGGAAGGCTATGGCGTAGTTTTCGTAGACTTCGTGCAGGTGTACGTTTTTGAAGATTTCTTCGGCGCGTTTCAGTTCTTCGCTGTCGTCTTTGTAGAAGTGTGGCTGCACTGAGACCACCCGGTTGCGGTCGGTGACCCATAGTGTCTTGCTCCAGTTGTGGTCGGCACCTATCAGCACTATCTTTGAGAAGCCTTCGCGCATAGCACACATTATGGATGGTATTAGCACGTTGCGCGGGCGCGGCATTGCGAGGCCTGAGGTGTAGATGGGATGTATCAGGGCTTCGAAGCCTTCTGCCGGGGTGAGGTTGTAATATTTTATGGTGATGTTGGCGGGGAGGCGTTTCACCTCGGGCATCTTGCGTGCCTTTGCGGGCAGAAACAGGGTCATTGGCCAGGATACTTCGGCGAGGGCTTGCCATAGTGCGGGAACCTTGCCGGTCTTGTTTTTGAGGAAGAAGGCAATGTCGGCGAGGATGTAGTAGTCGGGGCGCAGGGTCTTGAAGTCGGGAGTTAGTGCCGAGAGGTTGACTGCGAGCCTTGGATGGCTCATCAGCACTTCGAGGTCTTCTTCTATGGCTGTTCGCAGCGAGGGGCCATTGCCCATTATTATTATTGTGCCTCTTTTTTCTTTGGAGGGCTTGGAGGGGCAGCCTGACATCAGGGGGATTTTTATCAGGGTTGCTGCTGTCTTAGATAATTTTGAGAGAAAAGATTGGATTTTTGCTATTGTTTTCATTTTTGCTTTTTGTGGACTTGGGGGCTTTAAGGTCTTTAGGGACTTTAAGGTCTTTAAGGTCTTTAGGGACTTTAAGGGCTTTAAGGTCTTTAGGGACTTTAGGGTCTTTAAGGACTTTAAGGTCTTTAGGGTCTTTTGGGACTTACCTAGGTTTTAGTTTTGGTAGGGGTAGGTTTTGTCGGTTCTTGATATCACTTCTTTGGTGTTGTGGAAAGTCAGGCCTGTTGCTTCCTTTATCTTTTTGTTGGTCAGGACGCATGTTCTGCTCAATGGTTCGAGGGCTTGGGGCGACAGGCATTCCTCTACTATCGGCAGGCGGCCGAACCAACGGTATATGAAGCGTATCCATTTTTCCGGCAGGTGGGTCATACGCTTTTGGGTGCCAATATTGGCTGTCATTGCCTCCACGATGTCGATCCAGCGGTGTGGCGTGCCGTCGGAGATGTTGAATATGCCTGGTGTGCCGGCTATCGCGATTATTGCCTTGGCGGTGTCGAGGGCTGTGACGAGGGAGACTTTGGCGTTGTTGCCGCGAACGTGCACGTAGTGACCGCGCACCACGCGGTTGAAGAGGTGGAGCATGGGACCGTCTACACCGTTGCCGAACATGATGGCGGGACGCACTATGGTGAGTGTCTGCGAGTTTTGGGCGCAGTGCTTCTCGAGTAACAGCTCTGCGCGGGCGTGGCGTTTGCCGGTTTCTGACCATGCGAAGGTGGGGCGTGTTTCGTCTACATCCTCACCTGCCTCGGGGCTGTATACCTCGTGGCTGCTTATGTAGACTATATTTTTGTAATTGCTCAGACTTGGGAGGTCTTCTTCGGTTATTCCATCGCAGATTACGAGGGTGTCGTCTGAGGCTTCGGTGTGGGTTTTCAGCTCTTGGAGCAGGTATTGGCCCAACATTGTGTTTTCACCTTTTATTTGCATTGGTCTTTTTCTTATTTAACTGATTTTAGTTGTTTGTATTGTTTTTTTGGTTAGTGTTGGAAAAAGTGTGTTGTCGTCGCCGGAGGCTCCTCTCTCCCGGTGGCTTCGCATCGCAGCATATATGTG
>CAJUIJ010000212.1 GCA_910586175.1 uncultured Muribaculaceae bacterium
GGTTCATCCTTCAGTCTCGATGTCGCGAAGCCACCGGGAGAGAGGAGCCTCCGGCGACGACAACTCTTCTTTGATTTTAATTTTTTCAGGTTATGGAGACTAAATATTTATTTGTAACGGGCGGCGTTGTGTCGTCTTTGGGTAAGGGAATCATTTCTTCGTCGTTGGCTCTTCTGCTTCAGGCTCGTGGCTATCGGGTCACTATCCAGAAGTTTGACCCTTATATCAATATTGATCCCGGCACGTTGAACCCGTATGAGCATGGCGAATGCTATGTCACCGTAGACGGGCATGAGTGTGATCTCGACTTGGGTCATTATGAGAGATTCACTGGCATAGAGACAACCAAGGCCAATAATATCACCACGGGGCGAATATACCAGAGTGTGATTGAGAAGGAGCGCCGTGGAGACTACTTGGGCAAGACTGTGCAGATTATACCTCATATCACTGATGAGATAAAGCGGTGCGTGAAAATTCTTGGCGAGACCGGCGACTATGATTTTATCATCACCGAGATAGGTGGTACGGTTGGCGATATTGAGTCGACACCTTATCTTGAGGCCGTGCGTCAGCTCAAGTGGGAGATAGGACGCAATGTGGAGTTCATTCATCTCACCTATGTGCCTTATCTCAAGGCCGCCAAGGAACTTAAGACGAAGCCTACGCAACACTCCGTGAAGATGCTTCAGCAGGTGGGTATCCAGCCCGATATCCTTGTGCTGCGCACTGAAGTGGAACTGCGGGAGTCCATGCTCCGCAAGGTGGCACAGTTCTGCAACGTGACGGAGCAAGCGGTGATACAGAGCCTTGATGCACCCTCTATCTATGAGGTGCCCCTTATGATGCACGCGCAGGGTCTCGACAGGATTGTGCTCGAGAAGGCAGGACTGCCTGTAGAGGGAGAGCCTGACATGGCAGCCTGGATGCACTTCCTCGAAAAAGTGGAGGGTGCCACCCGGAAAGTGCGTATAGGCCTTGTGGGAAAATATGTGGAACTTCAGGATGCTTACAAGTCGATAAGCGAGTCGCTGAGCCACGCCGCTGCCTACAACGACCGCAAACTCGAACTGGTATATATACATTCCGAGAAACTCGACGAGAGCAATGTGGAGGAAAAACTGAAAGATATGGATGGTGTGATTATCGCACCCGGATTCGGACAACGAGGCATAGAGGGTAAATTTGTAGCTCTCAAATGGCTTCGCGAGCATGATGTGCCCACATTGGGAATCTGCCTTGGCATGCAGTGCATGGTGATAGAATATGCGCGCAATGTGCTCGGACTCGCCGGTGCCAATTCGGCCGAGATGGATGCCGATGCGCCACACAAGGTAATCGACATGATGGAAGAGCAGAAAAACATCTCCAATATGGGAGGCACGATGCGACTCGGCGCTTATGACTGTGAGCTGCGTCCCGGTTCGAAGGCGGCTGAAGCTTATGGGAGCACCTCGGTGCGCGAGCGTCACCGTCACCGCTACGAACTGAATGCCGCCTACGAGCGTCAACTCGAGGAGGCCGGGCTGATGTGCGTAGGCAAGAACACCGACACACAGCTTGTGGAGGTAGTCGAAGCAGAAGGCCTCCGTTGGTTTGTAGGCACGCAATATCATCCTGAATACAGGAGCACGGTGCTAAGACCGCACCCGCTATTCGGTGCATTTATCAAGGCTGCCATATCAAAGTCTTGATGATGTGTCCTTTGTGGGCGTGATGTATCACGCCCCTACTGACTGTCATAAATGAATTTCGAAAATCCGCAAAAAAACATGGAACTGATAAAGCACGAATGCGGAGTGGCAATGATAAGGCTGCTGAAACCGCTATCGTATTACAAAGATAAATATGGCACCGAACTCTATGGCCTGAACAAGCTCTATCTGATAATGGAGAAAGAGCACAACCGAGGGCAGGAGGCAGCCGGCATAGGCTGCGTGAAGCTGAATGCCATGCCGGGAGAGGAGTATATCTTCAGGGAACGTGCACAAGGCTCCGATGCCATCACCAAAATCTTCGAGACCGCCAACCGTGAGCGATTTGTAGGCAACGTGTATATGGGTCATCTGCGTTACAGCACAACAGGCCGCTCCGGCCTTAATTACACGCACCCGTTCTTGCGGCGCAACAATTGGGCCTCACGCAATATGCTCCTTTGCGGCAATTTCAACATGACCAATGTGGACGAGATTTTCGCACAGATTACCGCCACCGGTCAGCATCCGCGTCTATATGCCGACACTTTCCTGCTGTTGGAGCAGTTGGGACATGCGCTCGACATGGAGAACGAACGTCTTTATGATCATTATCATGGCTTGGGGCAGCGGGGACTGGAGCTGGCCGAGAGCATAGCCCGCGACCTTGACACCGGCAACGTGTTGAAACGGTGTGCCCCTACATGGGATGGTGGCTACGTGATTTGCGGCATAGTGGGCAACGGTGACATGTATGCAATGCGCGACCCGCATGGCATACGCCCGGCTTTTTACTATCGCGACGATGAGATTGTGGTGGTGGCGAGCGAACGTCCGGTGATACAGACGGCGATGAATGTGCAGATAGATGATGTGAAAGAACTTATGCCGGGCGAGGCAATCATAGTGGACCGCGATGGGAGTGTGAAGATGGAGCGCATCTTGGCCGAGGGGCGCAATGAGCGTTGCAGCTTCGAGCGCATATACTTTTCGCGTGGGTCAGACCGCGACATTTACGAAGAGCGCAAGCGTCTCGGTGCACTGCTTGCCGGTCCGGTGCTCGACACAGTGGAGGGTGATATCGACCATACGGTATTCTCATTTATTCCCAACACCGCTGAGGTGGCATTCTATGGACTTGTGCAGGGAGTGGAGGATTTGCTGATAAATGATAAGATAAGCAAGATTCAGGAACTGTCGGCACGCGGTGAACTTACAGATGCCCACATAGCTGAGATACTGGCACGGAGAGTCAGACGCGAGAAGGTGGCCATAAAGGATATCAAGCTCCGCACCTTCATATCGGAAGGTGGCACGCGCGAAGACCTGGCCGCACATGTCTACGACATCACCTATGGGGCGGTGCATCCCGGTGACAACCTTGTGGTGATAGATGACAGTATAGTGCGTGGCACCACTTTGGGGCAGTCGATTATACGCATACTTGACAGGCTTTCGCCCCGCAGGTTGGTCATTGTGTCGAGTTCGCCGCAGGTGCGGTATCCCGACTGCTATGGTATAGATATGTCGCGCATGGGTGAGTTTATTGCCTTCAGGGCGGCTGTGGCCCTGCTTGAGGAGCGGGGTATGCACGATGTGATGGAGCGTGTCTACAGACTATGCAAAGCGCAGGAGCATCTGCCTAAGGAGGAGATACGCAACTATGTGAAAGAGATTTATGCCCCCTTTGGCGATGAGGAGATCTCTGCCAAGATTGTGGAGATGGTTACACCTTCCGATGTCAGGGCTGAAGTGCGTATTGTGTATCAGACCATTGAAGGTATGCACGAGGCGATACCAGACCACCCGGGTGATTGGTATTTTACCGGCAATTATCCAACACCCGGCGGTAACAGGCTTGTCAATAAGGCCTTTATCAACTACTATGAGGGACGGCCCGACAGCAGAAGCTGATTATTAATGAATAATGAATAATGAATAATTAATAATTGAGTCCACTCTTTTTAGAAACTGTTTAAATTTGATTCAATAAAATTTTTATGGCAGCCAAATCAATC
>CAJUIJ010000213.1 GCA_910586175.1 uncultured Muribaculaceae bacterium
CGGAGGACCTGTGGAAGGCTTGGAAGGGGGTGCCGGATGTGTCTTTACGTATTCGGCTGTGGGTGTGAGATATGTGAAGTTTCCTCCGCATATTGAGGCAAGCTTCCAGCGCACCAGATTCTCACCCAAATCTACTTTGGCTTCTTTGATTGCGACATGCCTTACTGCAACATCGAGTGTATCGATGGTCGGTAGCATCGACATGCCGAACGAGAAATTCTCAATATCGAGATCTTTGGCAAGAATCTTGAACGGGGCTGACGATGATGATTTCGTTGTATCTTGCGGAGTATTGGCCGATTTCCACACATCCATGAAGAGCGAGAGACGCCCGTCACGCAAACGCACTTTATTGAGGTCAATAAGCGATGTGCCGATGTTCACATAACTCTTGTCGTCGACTTCAAGGAAGCCGGCGTTGATTTTCATAATCATCGACGAGTCTGGAGCTGTCATACGATAATATCCATCGTTGAGTTGCAGCCGGTTAAGACGCACATCAAGCTTAAGCAAAGGCATGAGTTTGACATCGGCAATAGCCTCGCCTGCCCGCACCATAGTATCGCCCGAAGCCTCAACCACATATACATCTTTCAGATGCAAGTCGAGAGGGAAAGAGAGTCTCAGGCGACCGATGCCTATATCCATGCCCGTCTTCTCCTTTACCAACTTAGTCGCTGTGCCTACAGCAAAGTCTTGCACAGCCGGTATATAGAGAGCTATAGGCAACAACAGCACCACAATCACCACCCACATCAATATCTTGATTGGTATGCGGAGCCATGCCGGCTTTATGAGGTGCTTGGATGTATGCTTGGGTGCAGTAGTCATCTCCTCGTTTTGCTCCTCGCTTTTGTTATGTCGCTCCTCGTTTTCAGACATCGGTCATTCTCTTTTAAACTTTGTTCACAATTCTACATCTAACAACATCCGATTTTAACATTTTGTTTTATATGTATTGTTAAAATCATTCTGCACCGACATCTGCACCATCAGTTTTGCCGTGATTCAGTTTTGTCTGCGTTTTGCCCGGCAATGTCCATATGGCCGACACCGAGAGCGAAAGAGGGAAGGAGGCACCGTAGCCGGGAATAAACCAGGGTTTGTTGCCCCGATCTGCCGGATGATTGAATTTGAAGTGGTATCTTGCAGACCATCCAAGCGAGAATCCCTTTACGATTTTCACCTGCACGCCTGCAAGTGCCTCACCATACCAGCAAGTTGCCTTGAGCCCATCTATGTCGAGATGCACTGATTCATCCCAATAATCAGATGATATGGTCACATCGCGCAGCGCATACTTGAAACTGGAGAAACCTGCCCTGAAACCAACAAACACTTTATAGTCGGGATTGCTCTTGTACAGGAAATTATAATCAAGTCCCACCTTGGCGTAGAATGAAGGGTCTACCCGGTATTTGTAATTGGTCTTGTCGGGTGCGTCATTGGCATACCCGAGGCCCATCTCGACCGTCGGGAAAAGCCAGTTCCACACCGACACGTTGGCCCACATGTCGAAGCTGGCATATCTGCGACCGAAAGCCATCATTATCGCATCCCCGAAATTCAAGCCGACATTCATCCCGTTGAACGCAGGGTATATGGGTTTGGACCGAACTTTCGCCACTGTGTCGAGCGTTGCCAGGAACATCACCGGCTCATCAAGCGGTTCGCCATGCTTGTCGTAATAATGTAGCACTGTTACAGGCTTGGCATCGTCTACATCGACCGGTGTTGATTTTGGACCGATAGGAGTGTTTGTCCCAATATTTTTTACGGAATCTTGGGCAGCTATTGTACCGGCATGCGCGCGCAGAGAGTCCGCAACCGCAACTTGCGCCCTGATTGAAACAAGTAGTGGAGAGAGCAGTATAATTAATAATACCAAAAACCGACTCATTGCACATCCAGAATATCGTCGTTGAAATAAATGCGTAGATTCTCGACATTCACATTGTCGATATAGCCTTCGGGACACACCACTGAATCGATCAGCACGCCCTGCGACTTGATTTCTCTCATGCCGAACACGTAGCACACGCCGCAAGCAGCGTTTGTGAATTTTGGAGTTCGTGTATATACGAACGTCACTGTATCGACAAGTTCACCTCCTTCGCGCTCTTTTACAAACACATATTTGGTCACGTCTTCATCTATGCGGAAAGGGAGATATACCTGATCTTTAGTTATATCGGAGGCCGACAGCACAGAGTCACCTCTTTGTGATGCACCTATGATGGCGAGGTTCGAAACCGTCTGCCTTGTACTGTCAGCACCCGACACATAGAATCCTGCGAGCGGCAGCGAATTGCGGTTGTCATTGCAGGTGTCGGCACACGACACTGCGCACATGCACGCCGAGACCAACAATGTTATATAAAATAATATTTTCAGCATCACTACATCTCAGAATTCTTCCGAAATCAGGTAATTGTTACGTTCGGGAGAGTTGCGCGTTATCAGTTCGCCTACGAAGCCGGTGCAGAAAAACTGCACACCGAGCACCATAAAGACCAAGGACAGGTAGAAATATACCGACTTTGTGAGATAGAAGTGATAAGTGTCACTGTTCATCGACACAAGCTTCATAATCAAGACAGTCACCACCGCTATAAAACCTATGATGAACATCAATGAGCCGAGCAGACCGAATATGTGCATAGGCTTTATACCGAATTTTGACTGGAACCATAGAGTGGCCAAATCGAGATAACCATTCACGAAACGGTCGAGACCAAACTTCGATGTGCCGTACTTACGTGCCTGATGATGCACCACCTTCTCCCCTATTTTCTTATAACCTGCGTTTTTGGCGAGGTATGGTATATAACGGTGCATGTCGCCATACACTTCGATATGCTTCACCACATCACGACGATAAGCCTTGAGTCCGCAGTTAAAATCGTGCAGATTGTCAATGCCGCTCACCTTTCGGGCAGTGGCATTGAAGAGCTTAGTAGGTATAGTTTTGGATAGAGGGTCGTAACGTTTCTTCTTCCAACCCGACACAAGGTCATAGCCCTCGTCGGCGATCATGCGATAGAGTTCCGGAATTTCGTCGGGAGAATCCTGCAGGTCAGCATCCATAGTAATCACCACGTCACCCTTGGCACGGGCAAAACCGGTATTGAGAGCCGGAGACTTGCCATAATTCCTGGAGAAAGATACTGCATGGATAGCAGCATTCTGCATTGCCAATTTCTTGATTACGTCAAAACTATTGTCTGTAGAGCCATCGTTGACGAAAATAATCTCGTAAGAATAACCGTGCGTAGCCATGACACGCTGAATCCATTCGGTGAGTTCGGGCAAAGACTCAGCTTCATTATAGAGAGGTACTATTACAGATATATCCATGATAGGTCATTGTGAACGCGATGTAATATAACAACACGCAAATATAGTTTTATTTCAACACGCAAATATAATCAAAAAAGTTGGCTTAGCAAACATCTGCACAAACAACTTACCATAGCGCATTGAATATCAGACCCGTATAGATATATATAATAAAGAGCAATAAAAAAATCACAAAAAAGATTACAAAAAATTTGCAAGAATGAAAAGAAAGTTGTAATTTTGCATCGCTTTTCGGGAACACCGAGGGCAAAAATGATGATTCGCTAGCTCAGCTGGTAGAGCACAACACTTTTAATGTTGGGGTCCTGGGT
>CAJUIJ010000214.1 GCA_910586175.1 uncultured Muribaculaceae bacterium
GTTGACCACGATGCACATGGGGGGAGAATACCAACCGCTTCTGTCCGCTGACCCGAAATGGAACGGCGATTTCCAAATCGCCATTAACTTAAACAATGGTTTGCAGTCTTATGGCGATTTGGAAATCGCCGTTCCATTTCAATGCCTAAAAAGACTATTTTTTTAGTAACTTACTTAGTCCACTCAATAATTCCCACTTTTTAGAATGGACTCTATTAAAATCTAAATTTTAAATTTCCTTTGGGTTGTCGGTTTTTTATCTTATATTTGTGAGGTGGAGATGCTACTGCAATATCTTTGGAAACACAGGATGCTTGGCGACCGTCTGGAAACAGTGGATGGTCGCCGGGTGAGGGTGCTATATGCCGGTCGCCTGAACTCGGATTCAGGACCAGACTTCTCCGGTGCCCGTCTCCAAATAGAGGATGAGGAGTGGGTGGGCAATGTGGAAATACATGTCAAGGCCTCCGACTGGCACCGCCACGGGCATGACCATGACCTTGCCTATGACAATGTAATCTTTCATCTTGTGGGCGTGAGCGATGTGGATATCACGGATTCTCATGGCAGGATTATTCCGCAAGGAGTTGCCACATTTCCGGAATCTTTCATCAGTCTCTATTCGCGGCTTGCCCGTAAAATCGGTGAATATAAGTGCGATGGGGCATTAGATATCCTCTCCTCTCTCCAGGTGAGCGACTGGCTCAGCACTCTATCTATAGAACGCATGCAGGCTAAGGGCCTGCGCATCAAGGAGTCGCTCGCTGCGATGGATAGGGATTGGGAATGGGTATGTTTTGCCACCTTGGCGCGGGCATTGGGATTCGGACTCAACAGCGAACCTCTCGAGATGACTGCCCGCATCACACCGTTGCGCATTCTCCACAAGCACTCAGACGACATCATGCAACTCGAAGCTCTGCTAATGGGTCAGGCCGGGCTTCTTGACAGTTCGTTGCATATGTTTGACGAACGCTACCAGTTGCTTTGCCGCGAGTACAGGTTTCTGGCCATGAAATATGGGCTGCGCCCGGGCCGCCGCGAGATGTGGAAATATTCGAAGACCAGACCGCAGAACTTCCCTGCACGAAGATTGGCGATGCTCGCCGGCGCGGTGAGGGGTGGCTTCTCACTGCTGTCGAGATTATGCGACCCGGCCCTTGATTCTCAAAAAGCGATGCAACTCTTCGACTGGGAGATGGACCCGTATTGGGAGAACCATTATGAATTTGACGTGGCGGCAGCCAAGCTGCCTCTCACACTGACGCAAGGTAACCGCAAGCTATTGCTCATAAACTTTGTGGCACCTATGCTCTATACCTACGGGGCAATGCACGGTGACTTGGAAATGACAGAACGCGCCATGCGCTTCTGGGATAGTGGTCAAGCGGAGAACAACCGTTACACTCGCCATTGGGAAAAGTCGGGCATTGTATGCCGCAATGCCTCAGACTCCCAGGCATTGATACAGCTCAGCAAAGAGTATTGCGAATGCGGAAGGTGTCTGGAGTGTCGCTTCGGACATCTGCTGCTACGCAAAGCTGCCGTCTCCACATAGGCGCAAATTCATTGTTATCATCGATGAAGTCTCCTCCTATCCCAATTCTTTTTTTGGGTCATTCACATCTTTTTATGCAAATAAAGTGTTAAATTTGCAGTTGGAATTGTATAGAGCTCGTCTCATAAAAAGATGAATCAAAGAAGAGGAAAGAGAGAATGGCAGGTCGACCGCCTGCTGCACTTCTCAAACAAGGGAGAAGAAGAGCGCAAGCTTATGGAGTTTGTGACAGAGAACATGCCGGAAGCAAAGCGCAACGACATAAAGAAATGGCTGAAATATGGACATCTGATGGTAGCCGGAAGCGTGAAAACCGCTTTTGACGTGCCTGTGGCTCCGGGTGATGAGGTGGTGCTCAATCTGACGAGGCCATTCCCCGTGTTCAAGCATCCGCGCATCGAGATAGTGTATGAAGATGACGATGTGCTGGTAATCAACAAAGGGTATGGCATGCTGTCGGTGGGCACAAAAGGTCGTACCGACATGCCGAGCATGAAGAAACAGGAGAATGCTTACGACATACTCCGCGCATATGTGAAAGAGGTGGACCCGCGCAACAAACTCTGGGTGGTGCACCGTCTGGACCGTCACACAAGCGGGCTGATGATGTTTGCCAAGAGTGAGAGAGCGCACGATGTGCTCCGACACAACTGGAACAACATCATACTCGAGCGACTCTATGTGGCTGTGCTCGAAGGCTATCTTGAGCAAGATAAAGGATACGTGAAGAGTTGGCTTGCCGAGAACAGTCAGTTTGTGGTTTACAGCACGCAAGTGCCGGGAGAAGGCAAGTTGGCTGTGACACACTACGATGTGATGGCTCGCGGCAACAACTACACGTTGGCCCACTTCTCGCTCGATACCGGCCGCAAGAACCAGATAAGGGTGCATGCCTCCGACTTGGGGCATCCGATAGCGGGCGACCGTAAATATGGGGCGAAGACAAGCCCTATCAACAGGTTGGCACTCCATGCTCAGACATTGCGGTTTGCCCATCCCATCACACGCAAGGACATGAACTTCCAATCGCCTGTGCCCCGCGACTTCTATAAGGCAATCGGAAGGAAAACCAAACAGAACCAATAATGAAACTCGACACATCGTCATATTATCCTAAATCTCACTTTGATGAAAGCGAGAATCCTGACAATGAGGAATTGATATTGAAGTCCGGGCAGTCTGACGGGTCAGACCGGTCAGACCAGTCAGACCAGTCAGACGGGTCGGACAGGTCAGACCAGTCAGACAGGTCAGACGGGTCGGACAGGTCGGACATGTCAGACCGGTCGGACAAGTCTGACAGCTCGCCGGAGCCTGGCGAAGTGCGTGAGCATGAAGTGCCCCCCACTGAGTTTGAAAGCTTCATCAGCTCGGTCAGCACCGCGATTTCGTGGATATTGGTGCCGCTGCTTATGCCTGTTTACGGCGTGATGCTTGCATTCGGTCTCTCCATATTGGATTTCACTCCCATTGGCGTGAAATTGACATATGCCCTCATTGTGCTTTCTATCAATGTGTTGCTGCCGGCTGTAGCGATTCTTCTGCTGAAGAAGGCAGGCTTGGTGCATGATGTAGGACTCAACGAGCGCAAGGAGCGATCGCTCCCCTACCTGATGTGCATCATATGTCTTGTAGCCACAGGCATATTCATGCAGACGAAAGGGGCACCCCATTGGCTTGCAATGTTTTATTATGCCGGAGCCGCTACCGGATTCGTGGAACTGGTGATTAACCAATGGTGGAAGATTTCTGTGCATTGCGCCGGCGCAGCCGGTATTGTGGCACTGCTTCTTCACATACAATATGACGACTTTTGCCTGCCCGCCACATACACTTGGATCATAGTCTCTATCGCACTTGCCGGGCTCCTCGGCGCAGCGCGGATATGGCTTGGGCGTCACACTCTTGGCCAGGTGCTGGCCGGCTATGCTGTGGGCTTCTGCGGAGTATTCTTCTTGATGGGTCTTTAAGGTCATTAAGGACTTTAGGGACTTTAAGGACTTTAGGGACTTTAGGGACTTTAGGGACTTTAAGGACTTTAAGGACTTTAAGGACTTTAAGGACTTTAAAGACTTTAAGGACTTTAGGGACTTTAAGGA
>CAJUIJ010000215.1 GCA_910586175.1 uncultured Muribaculaceae bacterium
CCAAAGCCCCAACAGCTAATGTTGCACAAGGAAAGAAAGGAAATTGGCTACGCGTTGCGTAGCCAAGCTGCGTCGCGAACTGGGGGAGGAGGCACCGCCGCCGACAAAAGTAAAAAAGAGGGGAGTCCGACGACAGGAAATGTCGAACTCCCTTCTCCTCACTTTAGATAGTTATCAGCATTATGCAGGTGTCTTTGTCTGAAAAAAGTAGATTCATAAAATTCTAAAAAAAGAATCTACCTTTTTCATAAAGATACAATTTGTTCATAAATTATGACTCGTATGCATCCGGGTTAGAAGTTGGTGACTTGACCGGCAAAAAGAATCGAGTTGGTTGATGTCTCACGAATCAAGAAAATGAAAGGAGAGTCAAATTTAATATTCGATCCGTAAGCCGATGTGATACCTCCGGCCATAGTTGCAGATGCAGCCTTGGTTCCCTCTTCATTTACTTCGATTGAAGTGCCATGGAGCATTGTTGTTAAATGTAGAGTCTTGATGCTCAGTAGATTATTGAAACCTTCTTCAAAAATATCATTGAATCCCATCTCTCTGAGATTCTCGATGATTTCATCCTTTTGGTTGAACTGGAACTTGGGCAAATATACGCTGAATCCACCAACGTTCATGTCTGCAATAATGTCATTGACCTTGCTCATGGTGAGCGAGTTGCGGAAAGTAGTAAATGACTTGGCGTCAGACGGCATCAACAGAGTCATAGAGAAATTTCCGGAGCCATAAGGTAAATCCATGGCAATTACATCCTCACTGATAAGCGTGTTGAAGCTGCCTTCTGTTTTCATATAATCAGCGTAGCCTGCGCCTCCGTTGAGGTTCTCAAACCTGTCCTTTTTAGTAAGTTTGGCATCAAATTGATTTTTCCATTTGCCGTTGAAATATACCGTATTGAGGAGTATCAAGTCGGTGTCCAATGGATTGTCAATAAACTTGGAAATCATGTTTGACGTATTCTTGGCAACATATCGATTGATTGCCTCCATGCCGTCATTCCCTCTTGGGTCTTCGTTCAACCATTCACCCTTGAAATTCTCTGTCAGGCATGAGAGGAAAGAGTTGGTTGGGGTATCCTTAGTCCAGAGAGTGTTAGTCATCTTCATTGTGACGCGTCCGTCAAGTGTCGGCATGGTGGAGTTCATAATGCAGCAATAGTCATTAAGAGCCTTTAAGCCGGCAGCTTCGTCCGAATAACCGAATTGAGTGAGAATTTCCTTTCTTGCTGCGCCATCGTCGGCATTAGCAAGCATCGAGAGTACGGAGAAGACGCTGTAAGGTGAAACCACACTGTTTTTGTCAGCCACAGAGGTCTTGAAAAAGTCGAGGGAGAAATCATTTCCGGCATCCACAGCAGCCCTTGTCTGTGCCGTAAGTTCGATTGGTTTAAAGGGTGTTGTTTTGCCTTGCTCCGGTCCGTCATCTTGACAAGAAACCGCTAATAGGGCAAATGCACCGATTGCGAATGTGTTGATTAGCTTGTTCATAATCTAAAGTTTAAGTTGTTAGTTATATTGTTTAAGTTGTATGTCTATATTGATTAAGTTGTCTTAATTAGCTTTTAAGGTAAGTGTATCGATGATATGAATTGTGAATTGAATGGAATATATATCAAAATAATCCCATCATTTAAATCACTTCATAACTTATAACTCTGACCTAATACATACTTAATGTATATCTTATGTTACCTATGCATATTATATTGTTTCGCGCCCGTGCATGTCACCTTGCATGTCTAAAAGGTGTTCGACAATTTACTTAGGCTTGATTTGCCACCATCATTGGCATAGCCCGTATGCTCTCAGTCAATGATGGTGACAAATATCTCTTAATTATCCTGCAAAAGTAACAAAAAGATTTGGTTTATACAACTTTATTTATTGGGTCGATAGCCGTATACTAATCTTAAATTGCCATAGACATCGCATGCCACATTGTAATATGTGCCGTCAGCTGTGTCAGGTTTACCTCCTAACTTGCCATATTTAAGCAAAAAATAACCGTCAGAGATACCGTTCCACCCCCATATGCAGTGGTAGAAATAATCTTGAACTAAGCCATCGGGGTATATATTTGTATCTCCCATATGGTGCCATCTCATGTATCCTCCATCGATAATCCATGCATGACCGACATTCTTCTTTGTTGTGCTATCTTTGTATCGGCCAAGGCAAATAACTGGATTACCAGCCTCTAATTCGGCATCAAGTGTAATGCTCGAAAAGTCATTTAAGCTTGTGGATTTATATCCCATGGTAGCGAATGTATAAAGAATCCAAGATTCTCCGGCAGAAGTAGCATCAACACCATACGTACTATGTAGTAGGTCAGAACTTCCAAGTCTTTCAAATAATCTGCTCCAGCTATCTTGGTTGAAGTTTGAATACATGGCAGACCAATTGAAGGAATAAGTTTTATACGAATTTGGCCATTGATAATATCCCATTACCGTTCCGACCGCAAGAGGCAGGCAGCCGACAACTGCTTGTTTCCCATTTGCGGTGAAACAGTATTTATTATATGGGGCTTTTTGGTGAAATTTTGGAAACCCTTTCTTTGCAAGTAGAGGTTCACTATATACTTTCTTGCCTGCATCATTAAGCCAGGGATCTTTTGCATGAATTGTCGTGTCAATTCCAATGATAGGGCGATTTGGCATAGTAGGAAGATCTATCTCATAATCAAATTGAGGTAAAGCCTCATTCATATACCAATTCAATCCATCGTTTTGTAATGTGTCACTAAAGTGCAGATTTCCGGTATTAGATAAAGCTAACACAGGCCTGCGGCGTTTATCTGCTGACAATAGTGCAAAGCCTTGTTGGTTTTTGTAATTTACAAGGTAGTATCCATAGATACTGTCCTCTTCACTTCTTGAAGATTTACAGATGCCTTTGTTTTCAATACTTTCGACAATTGCGCCTGAACGCGTGGATTTATTTCCATATAATACGGAAAATTGATCCTGTGCATTGTCAAGTGCTTCCTGAATTGAGATGAAATTCTCATTTCCGGTAAAGTCTTGTGTTTGCTCTCCCGGAATCTCCGGTTCATGCATCGCACATGATGCCAATGTAAGGCTAAAGATACTTAGCGCTACGAACTGTTTCTTTTTCATGACGTTTGTAATTAAATATGTTAAAAAAACTCAAATTAGCTGTTTTGCTAAAACTCCAAAATCCCGGTATACACATGTCCGTATGTATCCGTACACTCCAGAATGTAGTCTCCATAAAGGTCGGGAATCTCAACTTCGGGGTTAGAAACTGATACATACCCCTCCCATATGGTTTCATCTTCAGAAGACACAATTCGGGCCTGTGCATCTTCGATTCCTCCATAGAAATGAAATTCGAGACTACCGTCGCCATAAGAACACCATATAGAAAACCTCGATGGCGAGTTCGGGCGTTTGTTAGAATTGTCTCTTTTTAACAGTAACCTCTTTTCGTTAGGCTGCTTTTGCGATTGTTGTGCAGAGATGGGGTTTACTGAAAATAGTAGCAGCAACAGAACCCCTGTCAAATGTAATTTCTTCATGGCAAATGCTGTGATTTGTTTGTGCAAATTTAGGGAGTATAATC
>CAJUIJ010000216.1 GCA_910586175.1 uncultured Muribaculaceae bacterium
GTGAAATGGAACGGCGATTTCCAAATCGCCATCAACGAAAAGCCGGCTGATGGCGATTTGGAAATCGCCGTTCCATTTTAATGCCTAAAAAAGACCCGTTTTTGGTAACTTATTTTTACATTGGCCATTTTAACAACCGCATTTTTATATTGAGCCAACTTCTGGGTAAATCAACAATTGGCACGGTATATGTGTTCTATTCATGTAGGCTGAATGATTAGAATATCTTTCAGCAAGACTACATAAATATAAACAAGACTACATAAATATAAAATTGAAAACTAAAACTATTTAAGTTATGGAAAAATTTGATGATATCATTAAATCAAAGAAACCTGTGTTGATCGACTTTTTCGCCACCTGGTGCGGACCCTGCCAGATGATGCATCCTATTCTTGAGGAAGTCGCTGCCAACGTAGGCGATAACGCACGTATCATTAAGATTGATATAGACAAAAATCAGGAACTCTCAAGGGTTTATAATGTGAGGTCTGTGCCTACATTGATGATTTTTCAGGATGGAGAGATGAAGTGGCGTGTCTCCGGAGTGCAGCAGGCAAACGCCCTCGAAGCCGAACTCGCTAAATACTATTGATTTCCGTTCAATTTAAAAGAACACAATCCTAAAAATAGTAGCAGCCGGGGCCAGGGTTTTACTCCCATCTTTTACTAAAGTAGGGGTTTGAGTGCAAGATGTCGCATATTCGTCAATGTCGATGGATATGCGACATTTTTTAGCCATTTTTCTGCAAACTTTATCGAGCCTTTCATGTTATTAATGTATAACATTATTTAACAAGAATTATATGGAATACGCACAATTCCCGGTTGATCCTCAGGGATCAGCATTGAAGGGTATACGAGGCATGATACTTACTTTTAAGGCTGACCCGTTCGTCCGCGACGAAAGCGAATGTTACGATTATTATGAAGATGGTCTTGTAGTAATTCAAGATGGTCGGATTATTAACGTGGGCAATTATAGTGATGTAGCATCCGATTATCCGGCTCTCAAGGATATAGATGTTTACTCTGATGCAGTGATTATGCCCGGATTTATTGATAGTCATGTGCATTATGTGCAGTCACCTATGATTGGTTCTTATGGTGATACTCTGCTTTCTTGGCTAAATCAGTACACTTTCCCCACTGAGGCTAAGTTTAAGGATAAGGATTTTGCCGATGAAGTGGCTCATGAGTTTTTCAAGCAACTTCTCGACCAGGGCACCACCACTGCAAACGTATTTTCCACATCTTTCCCTGAGTCGGTCGATGCTTTCTTCGAAGAGTCGGAGCGTTACAATACACGCATGATTTCGGGCAAGGTGCTGATGGACCGTAATGTGCCTGATTCAATTAAGGATAAGAGTGCCGAGGAGTCTATCATTGAAACTGAGAAACTTCTCAAGAAGTGGCATCATCGCGGGCGTCAGCTCTATGCCATTATACCCCGTTTTGCTCCTACATCTACTCCCGAGCAGCTTCAGCTTGCAGGCGAACTGTTTCAGCGTTACAGCGACCAGGGTGTCTACATGCATACTCACCTTGATGAGGCTCAGGGTGAGATTGATTGGGTTACCCAGCTTTTTCCCGATCAGCCCAATTATACGGACGTATACAAACATTTCAACCTCGTAGCTCCTCACTCCATCTTCGCTCACTGCTGCATCGTGCAGGAAGATGAATGGAAGACTCTGCATGATAATCAGTGCGGCGTGGCACATTGTCCCTGCTCCAACTTCTTCCTTGGCGACGGAGTCTTCAACGTATGGAATGCTAAGAAGATAGACCGTCCCTGCCGTGTGGGTATGGGCACGGATGTTGGTGGTGGCACAACCTATTCTATTCCGGTCAACCTCAACGAGGCATATAAGGTGTCGATGTTGGCTCAGAAAGGGCTGACCGCTGTTAAGGCATTTTATCTTGCCACGAGGGGTGGGGCAGAGGCTCTCCATCTCGAAAATAGTGTTGGCAGCATAGCTCCCGGTTATGAAGCCGATATCGCTGTGCTCTCGTTGCACCCCAATGAGTTTGCCAAGTGGCGCATGAAATTCTCTGATACTATTTTCGATAAGCTTTTCGTGCTTATGACTCTCGGTCTTAACAACATGAACATCGCAACCTACGTGGCCGGCAATAAGGTGTTCGACCGAAGCCGCGAAAAGATGCACATGTATGCATCAGAGTTCCCCGAAACTAAATATTCCGCAGATTAGTAATAAACCCTGTTACAGTGTGGCTCGGCATTTTTGCCGGGCCATAACAACATTAAAATATAAATTTATGGCAACTAATAATATTCCTCAATCTAAGTTGCCGAGACAATATCGCCTCGGTGGCGCAATGGCATGGTGGGTCTGGATTTTGGCCACTGTTTTCGTCATTTACCTTTTCAATATCCAGACTATGTTCTCAGATGTGCAAGGCGACATCCGGGATGCTCTCAACCTCGATATCAAGCATCTGACCCTGATTGCCGGCACTTATACCTGGGCTTTCGCTATCTTTCAATTCTTTGGTGGCGCTTTCCTTGATTGCTTTGGCTCACGTCGTGTCATGATTCCGGCGTTCATATTCGTTACTGCCGGTGTATTTCTTTATGGCCTTGCCGACAATTATATTACCATACTGGCAGCTCAAGTGTTGATGGCACTCGGCGCATGCTGCGGTTTCGTGGGTGCCGGTTATATCGGTGGGGTTTGGTTCGGTATGGCCGCCTATGGCACCATGTTCGGATATGTGCAGACTCTTTCTTCTGTCGGTTCGGCTGTGCAGCAGCCTATTATTGAGAGCTTGCTAAAGCATATGACTTACCGGACTCTCTTCATAAGCCTTGGTGTGCTTGGCGTAGTGCTCGTGATTCTCGCGTTCATATATATGCGTAATCCACAACCGGTTCCTGTCACCAAAAATCCTTTCAAGGTGGTTGGTAATAACCTCTTGCAGATTTTCAAGAAACCTCAGATGTGGATCGCTGCCATGTGGGGAGGTATTGTCTTCGGCCTCAACCTTGCTCTCGGAGTGGTGTGGACTCCTGAAATATTTAGCCATTACGGCTATGACAACGGTTATATCGGCACCGCTCTACTGTGGCTCGGTCTTGCAGCCGGTTCTTGCTTCTGGCCTCAATGGAGCAATAAGATTGGCAGTCGTAAGATTCCTTCTGTAATAGGTGCAGTAATGATGATTGTGGGTCTGGCACTTGTGGTGTATGTGCAAATGTCCATGTGGTTGTTGGTGGTCAGTATGTTTATTATAGGCATGGGTGCGACATCGCACATGCTTGCATTCAGTGTGGGCGGTGATGTGGCCGGTGGACCACTCGTGGGTACCTCAAGGGCGTTTCTCAATGGCATAATGTTCATCTTCGGAGGTATTCTTCAGAACATCCCCGCTTCAATTGAGGCCGGTGGAGGCAGCTTTCAAGCCATGTTTGCCCCCTACATCATAGCAGCTGTAATAGCTCTGATTTTCATCTTTATCCAGAAGGAAACATGCAATAAAGCTGCATGATATATTAAATAATTTGAAAATAAGGACTCTAATCACACAGATTGGAGTCCTTCTTATGACCAATCATCCTGTGTGT
>CAJUIJ010000217.1:0-326 GCA_910586175.1 uncultured Muribaculaceae bacterium
AGATAGAACCTTATTGATTTTGGTGAAAAATTTTCATAATATGCTGAACAAGGAGATATTAAAATGCATTAACGTTTGTTAACAATCTGAGCGGTGTTTTTTGCACAGCTTTTCGGATGTGTGCACATATTTTAAAAACATGTTGTAAAACATATTTTTGGTGCAAGTTTGGTCATTATAACCGTTTACGAACGGCTTTTTGCATATAGATGACATTTTTGACAAAAAATAACATGATAAAATTGGATTTGGCGAATGTTTTTATATAAATTTGAGCATACGGAAAACGAAAATCTTAAAATGTGTTAATCGATGGAGAAGACATT
>CAJUIJ010000217.1:336-3549 GCA_910586175.1 uncultured Muribaculaceae bacterium
CATTGGTACTGTTGAAGCCGTCATGCGTTGAAAGAAATCTTATCGGTGAAGTGATAGGAAGGATAGAGCGTAAAGGCATTATAATATGTGGCATGAAAATGATGCAGCTTGATGAGAAAATTTTGCGTGAGCATTATTCTCATCTTGTTGAAAAGCCATTCTTCCCGGAGTTATGTGCTTCTATGATGGTATCTCCGGTGGTTGCTCTCTGTTTGAAAGGAGTTGATATTGTCAACGTGTTCCGTCAGATGGTGGGCGCAACCAATGCTCGTAAGGCCGCTCCTGGCACAATCCGTGGAGACCTCAGCATGAGTGGTTCACTCAACATTATTCATGCTTCTGACTCTGTAGAGAATGCAGAGATTGAAATAAACCGCTTCTTTAACCCATCCGAAGTTTTCGATTACACTCCGGCTAACCTCAAGTTCATTTACGAAGAAGGGGAATGATTCTCCTTCCCTCTTTCCCGGGTGTATTCCCGCAGTTCAAATCAATTTGTAATGTTTAGACTTAAGACTTTATTATTGGCTGCTGTCTGTACAGCTTTTGCCGTTCAGCCTATTGCAGCGCAGAACATAACCTCGAAGAATCCGCATTCACAGGCACATAAGCGTCTTTTGGCCAGCCGTGCGAAGAGCAATGACCAGATAAAGCTCGTGGAGCGTAACACGTTTATTGATCTTATCGACGACATCGAGCCGGAACCCGATATCTATACCGAAGGTTGGAACAGTAAGCGTGTGAATCCGTTCAACGAGTCTGAGGTCCCAAATTCAAAGGTCATCGACGTTACCGGTTATTACATGCCGTGTCCCGGCCAGGTGACTTCAAATTATGGGTACCGTGCCAAATTCGGACGTATGCACAAGGGCATAGACCTCGCCATTCGTTCCAACGATACAATCCGTGCCGCTTTTGACGGCAAGGTGCGCCTTACGAATTATGAAGGTAAAGGATATGGCAATTATGTAATCCTTCGCCATCCCAACGGTCTCGAAACTGTTTATGGTCACCTTAATAAGTTTCTTGTAAAACCCGACCAGGTGGTGAAAGCCGGGCAGCCGATTGCACTCGGTGGCAGCACCGGACGAAGCACGGGCCCGCACCTCCATTTTGAGACTCGCTATATGGGTTATGCAATTAACCCTAATGCAATTTTCGATTTCAAGAACCAGACAACGCATACTGATACATATGCTTTCTCAAAGAGCACTTATACACAGGCTCGCAACTATGCGCCCAAGACCAACCTCGCCAAGAGTGACTCTAAGGAGAATGTATACAAGAGCGGTACAGATAACCGCACAACTTACACTGTGAAGAAGGGCGATACGCTTTCATCAATTGCAAGATCTTATGGAATGTCTGCCACAAGGTTGCGCAATATCAATGGCCTCGAGAAAGCTGACAAGATTCAGGCCGGTCAAGTTTTGAAGCTTAAATAAAGGAATTTGTGAATAGCGATTAGGGAGGAGTGTTGTGACATTCCTCCCTTTTCCATTTTTATATTTGCATAAGTTTTTGTAATTTTGCGTTAATGGATACAAAAGCGTTGGTAAGCAAATTGGCCATTCAGCTGGGTCGTGACTCAGCTGATGTAGAAAAGTGTATAAATGGTTTTGCCGAAATACTTGTCGAAGCCATGCAGAATGATGACTCCCTGAATATTCCGGCATTTGGTTCGTTTGAACCTAAATTAAAGGCGGAGCGGGTCTCCGTGCACCCGGCTACCGGGGTTAAACTCCTGGTTCCTCCAAAACTGACCGTGGCTTTCAAACCCTCGGCTTCACTTAAGCAGAAATTACGCTGATGAACGATAAGATTACTTTGCCGGCACTTATTCAGCTCCTCGCTTTGCGAACCGGCGACAGCAAAAAGCAGGCTGAAGATTTCATTAAATCTTTCTTTAAGGAAATAAGCGATATCCTTGCAGAAGGGGATTCGGTTAAACTGAAGGGTATCGGCATATTCAAGTCAGTAGATGTCGAGGCCCGAAAGAGCGTGAATGTCTCAACCGGTGAGGCTCACGAAATTCCGGCGCATCGTAAAGTGGTCTTCGTCGCTGACAAGGAACTCGCATCGGCAGTCAACGAACCTTTCAGCATGTTCGAAACTGTTGAGCTGCCCGATGATGACGAGTTGCAAGAAAATGACAGGGCAACTAACGAGGAAATAGAGGATACATATACACCCGAAGCCACAAAAGAGGACCAATATGACCAAGATGAGGATGCTTCCGAAGAAGATACAGATTCAGACTTCAATGTATACACATATCAGCCAGACGATGAAGAAGATGATGATTTTGTAACATTCGAGCAGTTGTCGGGGCTTGATTCGGCGCCAATGGATAAAATCGAACCAAACGATTCGATTGAACCAAACGCACCGGTAGAGCCAAACAGCACTGTTCAACCTGGCTGCACGGTTGAGCGAACCGGTTCGGTTGGGGCAGTCAAGCCGGTTGATATGGCTGACATAACGGAAGATGAGCACAACATCTCACAGCTGCCAGATGACCAGCGTGTTAGTTCGAGTACGTATGTTCAGAAGTCGCGGTTTGGAATAGGTTTCCTTACAGGTGCTATATCGGCGTTGGCACTATGTGCTGTAATTTGCTGCATTGTATATTTTGTTTTCCCTGAAAAACTAAATATTTCAGCACATAACAATGCGGAGCAAAACGATACAGATTCAATATACGGAGCTGCTATAGTTGAATCTGTAGAGAGTGCAGGTGCCGTACAACCGGGAGCAGACGATACAGTTGCAGCGACAGCTGTAACGGCAAACACTGAAGAAATAGCCCCCACTAAGCCATCAGATGCAAACCCCAATGAATCCGAAATCACAGCCAATGCAGAGACAGCAAAAGTTTACGACACAATAACGAAGTCGCGATACCTCACCACGATGGCTAAAGACCATTACGGCAACTTCAACCTGTGGCCATACATCTACGAAGAAAACAAGGCAATACTCGGTCATCCCGACCGTATAAAACCCGGCACGCAAGTAGTAGTTCCGGACCTCAAGAAATACGGTGTAGACCCAACTAACCCCAAAGACATAGCAAAAGCAAAGCGAAAAGGCGTAGAAATCTACTCCCGCTACAAATAAGACAGAAATTCCTCGATTCTCATTAGAACCGAGGAATTTTTTATCAGCGAAAAGGAGCTGTCAATGTAAAAATCCGGTTGAAATGTTAAAAAA
>CAJUIJ010000218.1 GCA_910586175.1 uncultured Muribaculaceae bacterium
CTCTTATATCAAATTTCATATACATTTTTCATATGCCGCTATTCTTCATAACGGCAGGCTATTTTTTCAGCCGTAAGTATATGGACGACCCTTGGTCTTTCTGTGTCAAACGCATCAAGGGTCTCTATTACCCTTTCCTGAAGTGGTCGTTGGTGTTTCTTTTGCTCCACAATCTGTGGTTTGAGATCGGACTCCTTAATGAAGAATATGGTAATTGGACCGGAGGCGTGACTCATCCTTATGGTTGGCATGAGTTTTTTAAACGTCTGTTTCTGATAGTCACTTCCATGAGCGGTTACGATGAGTTTATGGCAGGTGCGTTTTGGTTTTTCAGGGGATTGCTCGTAGCAAGTATCCTGTTTTTGCTGATCTACAAGTTGATAGACACTCGCACGAAATTGTCTCCTGTATGGGGCGTCGTTACCGTTTGCCTTATTGCCTTGGCTTTTCAGACTTATCGTTTGGGATTCGGGTTTAGAATCAGTACTATCGCCAACGGTGGCTTACGCGATGTGTGGGGCATGTTTTTCTTCGGCATAGGGGTCCTTTACCGCCAATTGGAGCAGCGCATCGGTTGCAGGTGGTGGGTTAGTTTGCTTTGTTTGGGTGTGCTTTGTATTGGCGCTTGGCAGCATTGGTGTGGCATGAACAACAATGGCACCCTACGCGATCTGCTCACGTTGCCTCTCACCGGATGTGCCGGCTTCCTGCTGACCCGACATGTCGCCGGGCTTATAGATGCTGCCGGTGGGGTGGTGGCACGTCTGCTTACCTATATCGGAAACAATACAATCTATATCTTCGTGTTCCATATCATGTCATACAAGGTAGTGAGTTTCTTGAAGATATTATGGTATGACCTCGACCCGGCGCAGATAGGATGCCATATGGTAATACATTACAACAATCACGAAGACCTGTTCTGGCTGCTCTATACAGTGGTAGGCACAGCACTTCCGCTGCTGTGTGTAGAAGCATGGAGACGAACATCAAAGTCCATCTCCATGCGCAAACAGCTCAAAGCAGAAGTCTGATTTAATGAATTATTCCTGTTTTCGGATTAGCTGCGCAGTTTGTCGTCAAAGGCAGCGAGAGCTGCCTTTGCTCCTTCGCCCATGGCTACTATAATCTGTTTGTAGGGCACATTGGTAACGTCGCCGGCAGCATACACTCCCGGCACATCGGTGCGACAGAAAGCATCTATAAGGATTTCACCCCGCTCGGTGGCAACTTGAGTGGCAAACAAGTCGCTGTTAGGGAGCAGACCTATCTGTACAAATACCCCTTGGAGTCCATACCTTTTCTCCTCACCGCTGACTCTCTCTTTCACAACCAATCCTGTCACTGACTTGCCGTCTCCATCTATTTTTGTTACGGCTGACGATAAATGCACTGTGACATTAGGTAATGCGCGAAGTTTGTTTTGGAGCACGGTATCCGCTTTCAGTGTGTCGAGAAATTCAAACAAATCTACATGGTTGCAGATATTGGCCAAATCTATGGCCGCTTCCACACCTGAGTTGCCACCTCCCACCACGGCTACATCCTTGCCTTTGAAGAATGGTCCGTCGCAATGTACGCAGAAGCCTACGCCGTGACCGATATAATCATTCTCACCCTCCACACCGAGCTTGCGCCAACGTGCGCCCGTGGCGATTACCACTCTTGGAGCTTCAAATATCTCGCCGCTTTTGGTCACCACACGTTTTATTTTATCCTTAAGATCGGCTTCGATGATGGTGCGTGAATCAAAAATCTTCGCACCGCTCTGCTCCATATGGTTGCGCAGGTCGTTAGCAAGTTTGTCGCCTGTAGTCTGTGTCACCGATATCACATTCTCGATGCTCTGCGTCTCATTTACCTGACCTCCGACTCGCTGTGCCACGACTGCCACATCCAGACCCTTGCGTGCGGAATATATTGCAGCTGAAGCAGCTGCCGGGCCGGCTCCGAGCACCAATAGGTCGAAACGTTGCGGTTCGCAGGCATTGGATCTGTTTTCAGTGCCATATTTCTCCTCGAGCTTGTCTATCAGCTCTCCCATCGAACCTTTGCCTACCCAAAGCAGCTCGCCGTTGACATATACTGTCGGTACTGACTTGATGCCCAATGCTTCCAGTTCCGACTGATACCATTGGCCGTTTACGGTTTCAACAGCTATACGGTCGTTGAAGAGTGCCATTTGGTTGAAAGCCTGCACCACATCCGGGCAATTTGTGCAATCGAGCGACATATATACCGTAACCGACAAATTACCGCTTATGCGCGATATTCGTTCAGCAGTGGCAGAGTCCGGCAGAGTGCGTCCCTGACCATCGGCGTTGAGTATGGCCAATAAAAGTGACGTGAATTCGTGGCCGCCCGGTATGCCGCGAAACGTTATGCCTGTGGGTACACCATCGCGGGTTATGGAGGCCATGCATTTGTCGCTGTTTGATGCTGTCACCTCAACTCCAATACGATCGGATGCACTGCTGAAGTCGGTGTAGAAACTAACTGTCTCCTTGCCATGTTCGGAAGCCGTATCGCAAGAGACATGTATGGTGTATGTATGAAGAAGTGAGGCAAATATTTGCCTCACTTGATCTATGAGTTGTTTATCTAAGTTCATAATTCACTCGTTTTTGTGAGTTTAGACAACTTTATTGTCAATAGGACATTGATGCCTATATGGCTATTGTTTTAGAAGCATCAGAGTTTGCCAACAAGGTCGATGCTCGGCTTCAGAGTGTCACCACCCTCTTTCCACTTGGCAGGGCATACGTCACCCGGATGTGCTGCCACAAATAAGGCTGCCTCAACTTTACGTACAAGTTCCTCGGCATTGCGGCCGATATTGTTGTCTTGTATTTCTGCAATCTTTATGAGACCTTCAGGGTTGACCACGAAAGTGCCGCGATAAGCCATGCCATCGCCCTCTATCATCACGCCGAATGCACGGGCAAGCAGTCCGGTGGGGTCGGCAAGCATCGGATATTCGATTTTTTTGATTCGGTCACTTGTGTCGTGCCATGCCTTATGCACGAAATGAGAGTCTGTGCTGACTGAGAAAACCTCAACGCCGCGCGATTTGAGTTCCGCATACTTGTCTTGAAGATCCTCAAGCTCGGTGGGGCAAACAAATGTAAAGTCGGCAGGATAGAAAAAGAAGACAGCCCACTTGCCTTCGATATCCTTGTTGCTGACTTCGCGGAACTCTCCGTTCTGGTAAGCCTGTACCTTAAATTCGGGGACTCTTGCATTGATTATCGGTTCTCTTACGATCTTGTTATTTTCCATAGTTTTTATCTGTGTTTGAATTTAATGTTGAATTTTTATGTCTTCGATATTCAAACACCGTCAATATCTTTAATGTTTACAATCTCTCCAAACATTTAACTATTTTTGTCATGTATTAAACTATTTTTTGCAACCAAGTTTAGGCAGCGTTTAAGGTTTAATGGGTCAATGTAAAAATGCGGTTGTTAAAAAT
>CAJUIJ010000219.1 GCA_910586175.1 uncultured Muribaculaceae bacterium
AATCTGACAAAAATAAGCACAAATCAAATTTAAATTTAAAATGACTCATTACTTAGCCGTCGATAGTGAAAGATTGGATATGCTTGAAATTGGTGGTGTACCAGTTGGTACGGATGAGACACCAGAGGTAGAACTTGCCGTCAGCTTCGGAGCGGAAGCGGAAAAGGCTTGCCCGCCAGCGTTCCGGGCCGTCGCCATAATCTATGTGGATGCGCACGGGGCATGGATTCCATGGGGTGCCTGTATAGTGGGTCTTGTAAAGGTCCTCATCGTAGGGCATGAAGAATATGTTGTCTATGCGCCTTATGCCTTGGCCTGTGCCTATGTCGGTGCCTGATGTCGGGGTGACGTATTGGAGTTGGGAGGGTATGATTAACCATGTGCGCTCCTCCTCATAGTCGCAGGTGCCGTAATAGGCGTCCGTGCCGAGCATGGCTGTGGTGGCGAATGTTGTGCCCGGGCGGGTGCCGCAGATTGCGGGGACTTGGCCCATCATATAGGCATTGCCGAAGTTGTAGACGTCAGGTTTTGCCACGCGTCTTTCGAGAAGCTGCCGCATGGTGTGGCGGCATTGCAGCGAGTAGTATCCCACGAAGCCGAGGTTGGCGAAGAGTGGAATCAGCAGGCATGCTGAGAGGATTGCAGTCAACTTATCATACCGGTTGAACTTGTGCTCGGAGAGTAGAAGCAAGAGGCCCGTCACTGCCACGATGCAGATTGCGTTTGGCCAGAACAGCATCCTCGGCATAGCTGCCGATGCAATTCTTATGGCAAGTCCGGCAGTTGCTGCTACTAAGGTGAAGAGAGTGAGGCTGCTGTGGCTTCGCAGACGTTTTGGCATTATGATGATAGTGGCCAAAGCGGTGAGGATAAAGAGTGTGTAGGGGAAGGTGTCGTATATGAAGAAGTCCCACCAGAAGCGTGGGTTGCGTAGTATTGGGTTGGTGAGTAGGAAGTTGAATGCGCCACCGCTTCGTTTCATCATGCCCGGCACTGAGAGTAGGAAAATGCCGGCTGCGATAATGATGATCGATGCTGAGGCTACGTCTGCCCGGCGCCATCTTTTCAGGCAGATGAATAGCGTGGTGAGTCCGAGAGCGCATGCTATGCCGGAGCCTTCGTGGGTTGCTCCCATGGTTAGCGCAAGGAGCATGTTGAGGAGGTTGTCTCGCCATGTGCGTGAGGCTTCGGGGCGCAGTCGGTATAGCAGAGTCAGGCCGAGCCATGCCGGCAGGATGTAGTTTAGCTGGAAATCGAGGCAGCCGAAATTGTCGTCCCAGGGGAGCAGGAAAGTCCACATGACGAGGGCGAGCGGAACGAGCGGCGAACGGGCTGTATCGATGCCGCTCAGGCGGAAGCCTGTGAGTATGGTGAGCATGAGCAGCAGAAGCATCAGGCCCGAGCCTACCCATTTGGGAAATATCAGGAGAATGGTTGCGAGGAAGTTGGCGAGTCGGATGTTGTCGACTTGCCAGCGTCGGGTCACCATGTCGGCGAGGCCGTCGAGGGGCAGGCCATATTTCAGCACGTTGCCACCGTTTTCAGGAAAACTGATGCCTTGGCTGTCGAACCAGTATTTGAGGTGGGTCATGAAGCTGTAGTCATCGAGCTGTTTGGGCATGCCGATTAGAAATAGCCCCATGCCTATGGCGAATAGCAGTAACCACAGGTAGTTCCAATGCAGGATGTTTGATTTTAAGGCTTTTTGCGAAACTAACATGGTGCAAAGTTATAAACAAAAAGTGAGTGCCACAAGTGGCACTCACTTATTTAGTTGCTTATCGTTGGTTTTGACTTTTTGCTTTTTGACTTTTTGGTCTTTAAGGTCTTTAAGGTCTTTAGGGTCATTAAGGTCATTAAGGACTTTAAGGACTTTAGGGTCTTTAGGGTCATTAAGGTCTTTAAGGACTTTAAAGTCTTTAAGGACTTTTTAGAGGATTACCTTTGTGGCTTTCTTGCCCTGAACGCGGATGTAGAGGCCGTTTGCCGGGTTGGCCACTTCTACGCCCTGGAGGTTGAAGTAGCGTGCGGGAGCTTCTGTTTCAGCTTCTATTGTTTCTACTGCTGAGGGTACCTGATACAGGACTTTGATACCCTGGATGGCAGTATTGCCCTTAGTTTTGCCGTTTTTGAAGGTCACAGAGTTCTGGTTTCCTGTCCATGTGCCTTTTGAATATCCTGATGTTGCTCCGGTTGTGGAAGCTTCCACACTCCAGTCGTTAACAACTGCTTCGATGAGTTCAATTTCCTTAATCATTGTGCCTTCAGCTTTTCCTGCTACTGTGAAAGTAGAGTTGGTGTAGAAACGAAGCTGATTGGGAGATGCTTTCCACCAACGAGTGGTACCATTGAGGGTAAGGGTGATGTTCTCACCGTTGCAGATCACTTTTTCAGGATTATACTCTTGTGTGTTACCGCTGAGAAGTGTCATGCCGTAGGCTTCGTCGCCTGTGAAGTCGAATGTGTATTCGTATTCACGTTCGCCGAGCTGCTTCACTGTGTAGGTTGCTGTTGCTTCCTCGCTGTCGTCGAGACCCTCTTTTGTTGCCTTTGCTGTGATTGTGCAGGTTTCGTTGATGGTCACATCTACGGTGTTTGACTCGGAAGTTGTGGTTGTTTCGCCGATAGTGTAGACGATAACTGCGCCTTCGGTAGTTGTGCTGATAGTCACCACGTCACCCTTGAGGAGGGTTGTGCCTGATTCCACTGAGAAAGTGGGAGTTGCACACTTGGTTTCGGGTGCTTTTTCGATAGAAACTATGTAGTTGTTAGAGTTGATTTCTTTGGTTCCGTTGAAGTTGATGAGCTTGCCATAGACCACTACCTTGTCACCAATGCCTATTTGATCTTCAGCTGTGAAGCCTTGGTTGTCAAGATATTTTCCTCTGAATACGATTATTTCGCCTCCATCTTCACCTTTTATTGTATATGTGGCATTGTGATACTCAGTTACATCAACGTTGTCAATTTCAGAGATAGTGCCTCCTACATATACCTGAATGTTTTGGTCAAAGTTTGCATCTATGAGTGCATTAGCCTGAGTCGGGGTGAGGGGAGCTTCGGCAGAGTTCACTGCGTAAACCTTGTATTCGTTTTCCTTCACTTCGCTGAGGTCTTCGTTGAGCTTGGCGATGGCTTTGATTGTCATGTCCTTGTCAACTGTGATTGGCTCGGTGTAGGCGGTTGAGGTTGTTGTGGGGGCTGTGCCGTCTGTTGTGTAGAAGATTGAGGCACCATCCTGAGCTGCGAGTTCCACTTTTGTGCCGTTCATGACCCAGCCAGCCGCGGGAGTCATTGTGGGAGCCTGCACGAAACCTGCTTCTGCTTCGTAGTCGAAGGTGAACTTGGAGATTTGGATTACTCCGTTCTTAGTTGCGCTGACATTGAAATTAACCTTGTAGTATTTGTTTGCAGCCGGTGAGGGAATAGATGCAACTAAAGAAC
>CAJUIJ010000220.1:0-514 GCA_910586175.1 uncultured Muribaculaceae bacterium
ACCTAACTGAAATATCGTCCGTTTTTTCAGTACACTTTTCAGGCAAGACTTTCAACTGCCAAACAACAAAAAAGAAATGCTAACGTTTTTATATAAAGAAGTTCCGAGTATGTCAAGCAAGGATAAAATATTGACTGAAATAAAGAAATTGGCAAGCCGGTTGTTTGCCAATTTCCCTGCAAAAGTGTATCTATATGGGTCCAGAGCACGCGGGGACGCTAAGGAATGTTCCGATTGGGATATTCTTATTGTAACTGATGACTCAATAGAAATATCAGATGCATTCGGAAGATTTGCATTTCCATTTGCAGAGATAGGCTGGCATTTAGGTGAGCAAATAACACCATTGTTATATACACGCAGCGAATGGGAAGCTGAAAAAAATACCACATTCTATCAAAACGTTCAATCCGACGCATTACCATTATATTCATGACTGCGCTGTGCCACAACCATCATGAACTATGAATTAACCATCTTTTTATATAGTTGAAGGATGGTTGATTCATAGTTC
>CAJUIJ010000220.1:614-3411 GCA_910586175.1 uncultured Muribaculaceae bacterium
AAGATAGTTCCGGCCAAGCGCAGCGCATACAGTGCAGCTTATAAATTATTACTTGCGAAAGCTGAGTAAATTAGTGCTTGAGTTGTTGTGATGTTGATAAAGATTGTATATATTTGCAGATGATGTACATCCTTCTGCTTGCCTTGAGTATTTGCAAGCTCAAAGATGCCATACTGCAATCATCAAGTAGGTCAATTATAATCGAAGAAAAAAGAAATGAGAGAGTCGTTGAAATATCCGGTCGGTATGCAGAGTTTTCCTAACATTAGGCAAGACGGGTATCTCTATGTAGATAAAACTGAATATATCATAAAGTTACAGTCGCTTGGCAAGTATTTCTTTTTAGGCCGGCCGCGACGTTTCGGTAAGTCTCTGTTTCTTTCCACACTCGAAGCGTATTATCAAGGACGCAAGGATTTGTTTAAGGGCTTGGCTATCTACGACTATGAAAAGACGTGGACTGCTTACGAAGTGCTTCACCTTGACTTCACCGGTAAAAACTATTCTGATGCCGACAGTCTTGACAACGAATTGGATTATATCTTCACCGAATGGGAGGAGAAATACGCATTACAGCGCAAATATAATGATCCCGAACTCAGGTTCAGACAAATTATTAAGGCTGCGCATATTAAAAGCGGACGCGAAGTGGTGCTCCTTATTGACGAATACGACAAACCATTGCTCGACACTGTAAACAATCCTGAACGTCAAGATAAATTCCGTAATATCTTGAGGGGTATATATGGCAATCTGAAGAAGATGGACAGTTTCATAAAATTTGCCATGCTAACAGGAGTAAGTCGATTTGGTAAGTTGAATATATTCAGCGATATAAACAATCTCAATGATATATCCATGTCGAAAGAGTTTGGTGGCGTTTGTGGGATTACGCCCAACGAGCTGCATCACTATTTTGAACAAGGAGTAGAAGACTTTGCAGAAGGTCGCAAAATCACGACATCACAAGCTTACAATGAGCTAAAGGCAAACTATGACGGGTATCATTTCACGGAAGAATGTACGCCTGACGTATACAATCCTTACAGTTTGCTGAGCGCACTGCAAAACGGTAAAATCAACGATTATTGGTTTGAGACCGGCACCCCGAAGCATCTCATAGACATCATCAAGAAACGTAAGATAAAACTTGAAAATCTGGAGGATGTAGAAGATGCTGTAAGTAATATCCGAAATGTATCTTTTGACCTTGACAGCACATTGGTGCCATTGCTCTATCAGTCAGGCTATCTTACTATAAA
Organism: uncultured Muribaculaceae bacterium; assembly: GCA_910586175.1. Taxonomy (GTDB): domain Bacteria; phylum Bacteroidota; class Bacteroidia; order Bacteroidales; family Muribaculaceae; genus Lepagella. The sequence goes on from CAJUIJ010000220.1 coordinate 1,877, forward strand.
AGGATACGAGGAGGAGACCGACATGTTGCAACTCGGATACCCTAACAACGAAGTCAAAAAAGGCTTCCTTCTTTACCTTATGGCAACTTACACAGAGATGACCGAGCAAAAATCATGGACAGACATTATATCTTTTTATCGTGATATAAAAGATGGCCGTGTAGACGCCTTTATGCAACGCCTCCAAAGCATGTATGCAGATTTTAATCGCGATGGATTCAAGTTCATAACCCTCGAACAGCATTATCAAGATGTAGCATATTTAGTATTCAGGCTCTTAGGGTGCTTGGCAAAAGTTGAATACAAGACCGCCACCGGACGCATTGATATTGTTGTGGAAATGCCTGATTGCATTTATTTATTTGAATTCAAGCGCAACAGCTCTCCTGAAGTGGCACTGGCTCAGATTGAAGCACTTAACTATTCCTTGGCATTTAAAGTAGATAACCGGGAAATAATAAAAATTGGTGCAAACTTTTGCGACAAGATCAGGGGACTTGAGTCCTGGAAAATTGTTAAAATGGGAATTTGAGTCCACTCTAAAAAAAGGACTCAATTACTGATATAGGAACATTAAATTTTTTAAACCAGTTCCGCGAATGTTCAGCGTCAAGATGCACCATAGGTGCGTTCAGCGTTATCAATATTTTTCAGTTCCTGAAGAGATGGTTGATTCATAGTTCAAGATAGTTCCGGCCAAGCGCAGCGCATACAGTGCAGCTTATAAATTATTACTTGGTAACTTGAATTAATAATACTTTTAAGTTCCTCATGCAACCTAAATTTGGAGGCAATATACACCCTTAATTTCTGGCAAACAATGGAAAGGCGATTTCCAAATCGCCTGCTGCCGGCTTTATGTTAATGGACGTTAATGGCGATTTGGAAATCGCCATTCCACAGTGCTATAGCAACCATAAAGAAATTAAGGACTCTAAAATATTGTAATAATCTATGTCAAAATAACATCATACTGAAAAAGACGTTAATAAAATGTATGCGAAACTGCATGCCTCGTATGCATGCTTGCGCTTGTCACTCAATTAAAAATGAAGATAAAAAAATCGATGAAAATTTTGCAAAACATGGTGAAATACACTATATTTGCACTTTGAAAACGATAAGGTCGGACGTGTCCGATGAGCATCGCCCATGCTACATTGCTATTGACCAGTTTAACTTGTTCAATTTCAGTACATCACAATATGTTAACCTTACATCTTTGCGATTTACTCACGAATCAAGCGAGACTTGCCGAAATTATGCAATTTTGCAAATAACCACCATCGCACGCTCGAGCAGCGTGTGAGAAACCTGACGCATCTCCAGCCCCGTCAGTTTTTTCATATATCTGAAAAGTGTACTGAAAAAACGGAGGAAAGTTCAATTCAATAATTAAGAATGAATAATGGCTTCGCGAGTGTAAAAGCCGGCGCGAAGCCACCGGGAGGGAGGAGCCTCCGGCGACGACAAAGGAAGAAAAACAAAATAACATAAACCAATAAACACTTTTTCAAACATGAAACAACTGAAAC
>CAJUIJ010000221.1 GCA_910586175.1 uncultured Muribaculaceae bacterium
CGTCTCAACAACGGCGCGTTGAACTCCCGGCGAATAGTCCACCGCATCGACCCGAAGAAGAAAACAACCTTTAAGTTCATCGCCGACAACATCCCCGACGTCCGCGCCGTGTTCAACATCCACGGCAAGAACTATATCTGCGAAAAAATAACCGCGACCTTCACCGAGCAGGGAATGTCGCAGTTACTCAAAGGCGTTTTCTACCCAATCGCCGAGTAAGGCTTATGCAGCCTCGGCATCTACATTTTTGCGTGGGCGACCGCGCTTCTTTGCCGGAGCAGCCGGTTTTCGCCAGTCTTTGCCGTAGAGAACCCAGTCGAGAACTTTTCTGTTGGCCTCGTCCACTTTCTTGTCATTACGGTGGATGTAGATGGCCGTCGTCGGGTTAGTGTCGCTGCCGTGGCCGAGAGCCTGCGAAATTACAGCGTCGGGTATATCCAGTTCAGCCGCTATCGTGGCCCAGGAGTGGCGCGCCCAGTAGGTAGTCAGTTCTGTAAGACCGAGCTTATCCTTTACCGACCGAAGCCCTTTGCACAGGTTGTTGTAGAAGTGTCGGTAGTTTACGCAGCCGTCGAGGTAGTTCAGCAGATGCTTCTCGCCGCTGTACTTATCTATAAGAGCGAGGGCTTCCGGCTCTACCTTGATTGAATAAGGGCGGTGGGTTTTGGCACGAATGTAGTTAACACGCCCACCCACCATCTTGTCGAGGTTGCAGAGGTCTACCACGTTTATACCGATGAGCATAAACGTGAGCGCGAAGAAGTCGCGGTACTTTTCCTCCCATTCCTCAAGACCTTGTGCAGTGAATATTCTGCGCAGGGTAGCCACATCGAAGTCGCGCTTGCGCGTGGCCTCGCTTTTTATCTTGAAGCGTCGAAAGGCGTAGGTTGTCGTTATCTCGTTGTCGATGGCATAGTTTACCACCGTGCGTATGTTGCGCATATGAATGGCTATCGAGTTGGCTTTGCACGTGCACGCCATGAAGTCCTCGAAGCCTTCGAGCCACGAAATTTTTATGTCCTCGAACTTCACTTTGGCAAGTGATTTCTCACCGAGCCACGCCACAAGGCGGCTCCGGGTAGCCTCATAGATGGCTTTTGTGCGCCCCTGCTTGCGCTCCGTGAAGCGGTCGAACCACTTCAAAAATGTGTTGGGGTCTTCTTTCGGCTTATTCTCGATTGCGTCTTCAGGCGTGAGCTTCGCTACCACATAATCACGAATCTCTAATGCTGTCATCCCGGCCAATCTGCCTTCATCGTCCAGTTTGAGAATTATTGTGTCAACCTCAACCTTTTTTCGAGAGATTGCATTGTTGTAGAGCATTTCTTGGGGGTGCTTCACAACTTTTTCGGCTTTTGCATCCCATTGGTCGGACGCGAGGTAAATACCAAGCGGCAATGCGGCCGTTTTTCTGTTTTTACAGATGTTGATGCGAAGCGGATTAGTTTCATTGGTGACTGCCGCTTTGCGGGTGTCGAGGTAAAATTTTGTTCTTACCATAGGGCTTAAATCTCGCCCATGCTTGAATTTCGGGAGTCTTTGAATGTTTGCGAAGCCGTCGCAAACATTTCGCAAACATTTCTCGGCAAACTTCCGCAAACTCCGTCCATTTTCGGCATTGGAGGGCTTTTTTTTAAGCTACCTAAGGAGCCATTCTGCTAAGAAAGACACGCTAATTTCAGTGCTAAATTACTGATAATTAACGTGTCTATCTTGCGGAGTGAGGGGGATTCGAACCCCCGAACCGCTTTTGACGGTTACACGCTTTCCAGGCGTGCCTCTTCAGCCACTCGAGCATCTCTCCTAAACACTGACACCTTGGTTTTCATCAAGATGTCTACATCACTTCAGACCTTACTATCGTTCAAACTTAACCTCTCTGAAATTATTAAGGCTAAATATTGAAAGAAGAGGCGGTCTTCTTTGCATTTGCGAGTGCAAAGTTAATGCTTTTATTCGAATTTTCCGCATTTTTGCCGTTTTTTTTATTAATTTTGTGATATTTATTATGACTTAAGTCTCGTAAAACACCACAATCTGTGGAGGTTTACAGCTTTTAGTCATTATCAACAAACTGACACATAGCGACATAGCGCAATGAAATCATTACTCAACGTTGGTACACTGCTCTCCCTGACATTTGCATTAGGCATTACTGCCTGCGGCCATAAGGAGAAGTCCGGCAGCAAATATCCGGCAAACTTCAACTCTATAGGCGATGCCGGTCGCGTGGACTACATGATAGCACACACCTCTCCCGACTCTGTGGCGAGGTTCATAATCCAAAGTGCCTTGGGCAAGAACCCTGATGCCCGTATCGACACGCTTGCTATCGCCACCAACCATGCCTATGAGAAATTGAGCGGCAACGACCTCGACTCGTTCAGCATCGCCTACGATGGCCTCGTGGAGTCGCTCCCGCTCGCCGACAAGATGAAGGCGTATATGCTCGGCGGCTCGGAAGACCCCCAGGGTCTCGGCTATAAGCTCGGGCTGGAATACATGGCCAATATCCGCAACGAGAACAAGACCGCAGATGATGTGGAGAAGGAACTGAAGGCATTCGAGAAAGCCTGCGGCAACGACACTGCCATGTACAGACGTTTCATGATCGGCTTCCGCACGGTGCTTGAGGTGGATCATGGCAAGGATGTGCCCGAAGAGATATATAGCCGTTTCGCTAAGTGACAATATGAATATAGCCGCAGATAAAACACCTACTTACGGCCACCTGAATTTTTATCAGACTTACTTTATAAACCTACATAAAAGTGAATAGATTTTCAGATTACAGCATGCACATCGAGAAAGTGCTGCGCGACCTCACATATCCCGGCGCACCTTTGGCCGGACTCTACGAACCTATCGCCTACGCCCTTGAGGCAGGGGGCAAGCGTCTCCGCCCCTCGCTGTTGCTGATGACAGCTGACGCTTTTGGCGGCAATGCCGAAGCGGCTGAGCATGCAGCCGTAGGCGTGGAGATGTTTCACAATTTCACGCTTCTGCACGACGACGTGATGGACAAGAGCGACCTGCGCCGCAGCCGCCCCACCGTTCACTCCAAATGGGACGAGAACACCGCTATCCTGTCAGGCGACACGATGCTGACACTCGCTACCCAACATGTGGCAAAAGTGTCCGACCCGGTGCTTCGCCCTGTGCTCGACACATTCAACAGCATGGCAATCCGTGTATACGAAGGCCAGCGTCTCGACATGGACTTCGAGACCGACGAACAGGTGACACTCGACGACTACCTGCGCATGATATCTGACAAGACCGGTGCCCTGATAGGAGGTGCAGCCAAAATAGGTGCCCTTATCGGCGGTGCGTCAGAAAAGGATGCCGAACTGATGTATCAATATGGCGAAGCACTCGGGCTCGCATTCCAGATTCAGGATGACTGGCT
>CAJUIJ010000222.1 GCA_910586175.1 uncultured Muribaculaceae bacterium
GCGGCAGATGCCGCTTAGCCTATGAATTATTTTTTAACGAACTATTGTAATTATGGTCGTCGGGGTGCCTCCTCCCCAGTGCGCGATGCAGCTTGGTTTGACGTCGCGTAGCAATTATTCATTATTCATTTTTAACTATTCATTTAATTGGTGGTCAGAAGCTGAACTGTGCCATCAGTTCGGCGCGACGGGCCCATGCCGCTTTGCCGTTCATGTTCTCACGGCGACCGAGGTTGAACTCCGCGCCGCAACTTATGCGCGGTGTTAGATACCAAAAGTAATTGACGGCTATGTACATGCCTGTCTTGTATTCGTCAGGATTCTTTTTACCTTTTGGCATATAACGTGTGCCTCCATATGTGGCAGAAAAGAACATCGAGGGGTTTATATTATATTGCACCGCCGCATAACCTCCCACGGTGAAAGGAGAGTACATGCGACCGGGACGGTCGAGGTCGTTTACCAAGTCATATTTCCCCATCAGCCAGTCTCCACCCAAGCTCGAATAGCCCTGGCCGCCATTGCAAGCACCATAAAATGTAAGGTGTCGCTCCGGTTGCCAACGACCGGAGAGCTGGAGTCCCCAACCGATATCGGTATGGTTCTTTGATGCTGTAAGGTCGCGATATGACAGAAACCTCATTATGCCGGCGAGGCGCAGATAACCGCTCTTCCAGGCATATTGTCCGAAAGTGGCGATGTCGGGCACATATTGGTCTATCTTCTTGGTAGTAGTGCCATTGTCGTCGATGCTGTTGTCCGGACTCTCTATTGAGCCGGCCACCGACCAACCGCTCTTGAAGTTGTGCAGATACCTTACCAACACGGCCGTTGCGCTCATCTTGGCGTTAGGTCCGGCAGCATCTATGCCCGGAGGTAATGCACCGGGGTCACTGAATGTCGAATTGGCATAACCTATTGTGAAATCGTTGAGCTGGGCATATGCTTTCTTCAAGTGGAAGTCGCGCGCCTGATAACCATTGAAGTTGGCCTCTATGTAGAGCTGATAGTTGCCCAACTTCTTGTTGCGACCTATAACCCTGAAAAATAATGCCGTGCCGGCGGGAGTCGTGGCTATTTTCCGCTTGTGTTCGGGGTCTTTGTGCATAGGTATGAGATAAGGGGCAAACGCAGGGCTTTCTATTACTCCTCCCCAGTCGTAATAACCACGCATACGCACCACGCCACCCACGCCCATGGCTAAGTTGGCATCCTTGCTCATAAATAGGAAGTAGGGAGCCAACGGATCCTGAAAGTGACGAAACTGATCTTCATAGAACATCCTGATTGTGTTGATGGTAGAATCGGCAGAAGGATCCTCACCCTTGCCGAAGAAAATCACCTTATGGTCGCGAAGCGTTGAGTCCATCGCAATCTCGGTGGTGTGCTTGGACACATCGGGTGTAGCATCTTGCGATACACCATTAAGCGACGCAAATGCAGCGAAACAAGAAAAAAGCAATAATTTCGTTTTCATAGTGGAATGTTTGGTAAAGGAGCAACAGAACAATATCATTACTGTAGCCTCCCTGTTTTCAGAATAACATTTCTAAAAGTGTATTTGTTGGCAATTATGACCGGAACCCTGAAAGAAAATATAAAAAATATGTCGCGGGCTTTGATACGCAGCAAGGCGTTCTGGTGTGTCTTGCTCGCTGCCGGTGTAATCTTCAATATGGCGTTGATGCGCTTAGGCTATGTATCGGAAGATTACCGATGTTTTGTGGGACCGTGGATCTCCACTTTCCGTCATAATGGCCATTGGCAACCGCTTGCCGAAGGGGTGGGTAATTATAATTTGGCATACCAGTATATACTTGTGTTGCTATCCTATTTCCCCTCGGCGTGGAGTTTGATTTTGGTGAAGTGCGTTTCGTTTCTGTTTCAGCTCTTTGCCGGAACATGCTGCGGGCTGATAGTTTCAGTGTCGCGTGGCAACAAGCCGCTCTGTGTGATAGCTGCTATTGCATTGATGGCTTGGTGGCCGACACCGGTCATGAACAGTTCGGTGTGGGCACAGTGCGATATGATTTATGTCTCGTTTCTGATGCTCATGTTATATGGGCTGCTTAAACATCGCAATGTTTTGGCTATGGTTTCGTTAGGCGTGGCTTTCGCATTTAAACTTCAAGCTCTTTTTTTCGCTCCATTTCTACTTTTCTTATTGTTGAGACGGGAGTTGAAGTGGTGGCAAGCGATCTTTGTTCCTATCGGTGTATACATGCTGACTCTGGTGCCGGCTGCTCTGATCGGTAACAGTTGGGCTAACATGTTGGGAATCTATCTTAAACAATCTACCGTAGACTGGGGATATTTCTGGCTTTACCCAAATTTCTATGGCATATGGGCACATTGCGGGCTTCCATTGCCGGCAAACGCTTGGTGGTGGACAATTTGCTCAGCAGTTCTCATATTTGCTGTGGTATGGTATTGGCACAATAAGATGCCACGCAACATGAGAGTACTTCAGTTTCTGACGATGGCGTTGCTTCTGTATGTGTGTACAGTTTATCTGCTTCCCATGATGCATGAACGTTATCAGATTTCTGCCGATGTAATGGTTCTCCCGCTGCTGATGCTTGCATGGCGCAAGTGGCTGTTGCCGGGATTGGCAGTGGTGTCTGTATCAGCATTTTGCTATTGGTGTCTCTACATGATAATACAGACCAAAAGTTTGGCGTATCTTGACGTGTGCAGTTATGCGGCACCGGTGCTACTGTTGGAAGTGGTGTTGATATGGATAATAACGAAATCAGAGGCCCGAACCCACAACAAACAACTAAAAAACTAAACAAAAAAACAACAAAATATGGCATTACCCAAAGACCCTTATATGCTACTCTCTGTAGTTAACACAAAGCTACGCGATGATTACACAGACCTCGACGACTTGTGCGCATCGCTCGACGAAGACCGCATCCAACTGGAAAGCAAGCTGAAAGAAGCAGGCTTCACCTACAATACCACCACCAATCAGTTCGTTTAGAAAGGTCAATTTAAATAGGTACCTGCTCGCCGCCGGTTTGCGACGCAACATAGCGTAGCCACTGGGAGGAGCCTCCGGTGACGACAACAAAAAAGAAGATATTGGAACATAAAAAAATTAAAAACGCAGAACGCGCCTTTGGCGCACCAAGACGCGGAACATTCGCGGAACTGTTTTTAATTGAGAGTATTGGCCAACCGAAATTGAGAAAAAGGAGCTAATCACACATCAGGAACGCAAGCGGGCTTTCGGGCGAGACCCTCACGCATCGCGGAACGCTGGCGGATCATCCCGGCAACTTGAGTCAACTTCTATCAGTAATAAGACATGTTGATTCCCGATTAGTAAAAAGATAGTTGATAGATGGTTGATTCATAGTTCAAGATAGTTCTGGC
>CAJUIJ010000223.1 GCA_910586175.1 uncultured Muribaculaceae bacterium
GCTATGAAGGAACACAAGAGGAATACAACACGGCTCTGACCGAACTGCCAGCTGTGGTCGACACTGCGCGCATGGTTGAGTCCATGCTGACCGATGTGGCTCACGGCAAGGCCGAACTTGCCGACACGCTGCGTCGTGCAGGGCAGGACGTGGCCGACGACGCGCCGCTGCCTGTAATGGCCGAGGCTGTGCGCTCGCTGAACCTCACGCCCGAGGACGCACCGCAGGGCAGCGCGGTGACATTCGCCGACTTCGGCATGTCCGCGCCGGTGAATCTCCTCAATGTGCTGCACACGCACCAGAGGGCCGGGTATGAGGGGTGGTTCGGAGTTGCGTTGAACAGTGTGGCCGTGACCTTGGCGGGCGCGGACGCATATCTTACGAGCGATGGCGTGTGGACTGAGGAGCCGGGGCGCGTGGAGTTCAGCCGCCTTTACGGCAATTGGGTGATTTATTATTTCAGGGAGGCTGAGTATTCGATGCCTGACTTGTCGGGTGTCTCGGGGATTGATGAGCTGGTGGTGTATGGCGGCATACCGAAACCAGGGGCTACGTCCGAGATAAGGCGCGGGGTGTTTGTGCCAACGGGGCTGAAGTTCCGATTGGATCATGCCAAGATAATCAATGTGGTGGTCAATTCACCGGGAGGTGTATATTCGGATTCTATCTCCTCTTCCTTGCAAAGGTTCGTTGCGTTAGGGGAAAGGACTATATCAAATCTGGGGGATGTGAGGTCGCTTTTGTCGTATGAGCTGCCGGAGAGTGTGGAGCACAACGGAGGATGCTATTCTTGCATTTCCTTGCAGAGATTTTATGCCCCGAAGCTAAGGAGGGCGAACAGCCTTGCACTCATAAACTTATCCTCCTTAGCCAGTGTCGAGTTGCCTTGTGCTGAAGAAGTCAGTGTGGATGGTTTCAGAAATTGCAATGTCAAGGAGATTGCGATGCCGATGCTGCGGAGGATTGCACCGATCGGCTGGAAGTCGGGGCCCGACAGCAAGGGACTGATAGAGCAGATGGACGTGCTGAAAGAGCTGAACCTTCCGCAGCTTGTGGAGGCAGCGGGGTATCTTGTGAGCAATTGCAATGTGCTGGAGTCGCTGACGCTGCCTTGCATCGAGACCCTGCACAATGGCAAGAATTGGATTAGCAACGTGCCGAAGCTGGCAACGGTCAATCTCGGTGCGCAGCAGGAGGGGCGCGTGGAGTTTCCATCTCTTCCAAGCGTCACGACCATTACGGTGCAGCCCGGATACAGGCAAACGCTCAACATCGCCAGCCTCACAAACCTTACAGCCGAATGCCTGACCCAATTGATAATGAATCTCGGTGACAACAATGACCGCGACACTGTGACCCTGACTTTAGGCTCTGCAAATCTCGCGAAGCTCTCCGATGACGACATATCAGCCGCACAGGCCAAGAATTTTACACTCGCTTAAACCACGCAAATACGATATGGAAATTAAACAAGAGACAAGAGAGCTGCGCACACTGAATGCAGCTCCCGTACATACGCTCACTTGCGATAACGTATATTTCACTAAGACTGTATATCTCGGCTCGAAGGACTCCGCCGACAATTGGCGCGAAGTCTCCGATGAGGAGGCATCAGAAATACTCCAACGCATAGCTGAAGAAGAGGAAGCCCGGGAAAGAACCAGGCAAGGCACGCAGGAGGTGCCGGATGTGTGATGGACTGGATAGCACTGATACAGACACTCGGCGGCATTTTCAGCGGTCTCGGCTTGGGGATGTTCACGAAGTCGGGGCGCATCAAGATGCAGGCGGAGGCGCACGCCAAGACCGTCGAGGCTTATGAGATGCAGCTGACGTCGCAGCGCGAGGGTTACGAGGCACGTCTCGTCTCGGCACAAAAGGTGAATGATGAGCGCATCAAGACCGAAATTGAGAACGCGAAGTACATCTCAGAGCTAAATCATGCCCTCAACGACAAGACAGCCTACATACGCAAACTCGTCGCCGACGTGTATGACTCGCAGCAGGAACTCAACCAAGCCAAAGATGAGATAACACGACTCACTAAGGAAGTGGAAGAGTTGAAACGAGAACTGGACCGCCTCGAGCTGATACGCTGTCACCGATTCGACTGCGACGACCGCCTCCCCTCCGAACTCGTGGAGAAGCTCCGTAACCTCCCCAACAGGGAAAACCTCACCGCCGGCAACTGAAAAGCCCCGGAGCGGTCAGCTTCGGGGCGGTAGGAGAAAGGGGTGCAATTAATTTTAAGTTGAGGCTATATTTTCGCCTATGCGGCTCAAATTTAATAAAATTTGGGAAATTAAGCAAGTCATAAGTTTTTAATTTGACACAATTATGAAAAGGAAAGCAAACATCGACACGATCATGATTCATTGCACTGCTACGCCTCCAATGCGTGAGGTCTCTGTGGCCGAACTCAACCAGTGGCACAGGGCGCAGAACTTCGAGCCTTATGTGAAGCCGGACGGCTCGAAGGTCTATGCCGGCTACCATATACTTGTGCATCTTGATGGCTCTTATGAGCGCATTCGTCCGGATGACCAGCGAGGACAGCATTGCCCTCAGCAGAACATGAACAACCGTGCTGTGGCTATCTGCTATGTGGGTGGTGTCGACATCAACAACAAGCCGTGCGACACTCGCACTGATGAGCAGAAGAAAACTCTCCTCTCGCTCGTGCGCACCATGAAGGCCCGCTACCCCAATGCGCAGGTGATAGGTCACCGTGACATTGCGCCTAAGGCTTGTCCGAGTTTCAACGCGAAGTATGAGTATCGGGAGGTATGAGAGGGGAACGTGACAAAAGCTGGGACTTGATTCTCACTTACCTTATCGGACTGATATTGGTGATGGTGTTGGGATGCCTAACCTTCAGCTGCACGCGCAAGGTGTATGTGCCGGTGGAGAGTGTGCGCACCGAGTATCGTGATCGTGACCGCAACAGTGTCAGGATAGACTCGGTGATAGAGGCCGACACGAGGCTTATCTACATCAACGGCGACACGGTGCGCGATTACCGCACGCGATGGCGCGAGCGCATCCGCGAAGTGCATGACACGGTGAAGGAGGAGCAACAAGTCACGGTGACGAAGACTAAGACCGTGACTGTAGAGGTGAAGCGCAGGCCTACCATCTGGCAGCGCATCGCCAAGGCAGCCATAGGCTTCGCCATCGGCGCAGCCCTGATGATAGCGGCACTATGGCTATTAAAGCGCATAAACATTTTCAAGAAATAAGGGAGCTATGATACGAATTATTACGCACATTACTTCATAACTCATAACTCTGACTTAATACTTATTAAAAAGACAAAAGAAC
>CAJUIJ010000224.1 GCA_910586175.1 uncultured Muribaculaceae bacterium
ATTGATTTGGCTGCCATAAAAATTTTATTGAATCAAATTTAAACAGTTTCTAAATGGTCATGATAAAAGATAAAATGCTTGGATGCCTATATGGCCAAGCTATAGGGGATGCCCTTGGACTCGGCACTGAGTTCCTAAATAAGGATGAAGTTATGAAACATTATCCGAATGGATTGTCGCGATACGAGGACATCATTCAAGATGCCCATCGTCGCCGCTGGCACAAAGGGACGTGGACTGATGACACTGATATGATGCTCTGCATTTTGTCTGCCTTTGAAGGTGACCACTTCAATATTCATAAGGTAGCTAAGAATTTCAAAGATTGGGCTGATGGGGAGCCTATGGGTATCGGTGCCCATACATTCAAGGTTCTTGCAATGGGTGACTATGTTGAAAAACATGATGAGTGTTCTCGCTTATGGTGGGAATTGTCGCGAAAATCAAGTGCTGCCAACGGCGCCTTGATGAGAACATCTGTGGTTGGATTAGCTCTTGATAATGTTTCCGAACAAGCTGAAGCGATTTGTAAACTCACTCACTATGACCCAAGATGCGTAGGTTCATGCGTTATTGCCACCTCTATAATACATGGTCTTGTATTGAATAACAAGCACCTTTCTTATGATGAAATCAAAGCCATAGGCGCACAGTATGATGACCGCATTGCAGAATGGATTGATTTAGCATATCAAAGTGACGATATTGCCAAACTTGATTTAGATGAAACTTATTCTATTGGCTACACATTGCGGTCACTTGCAGCGGCCTTATGGTGTTACTGGCACGCAGATTCATTTGAATCCGGGCTTCTGGCAGTAGTTAACGAAGGTGGCGATGCTGACACCAACGGAGCAATCGCCTGTGCAATACTCGGAGCCAAATACGGATATAATGCTATTCCTCGTTACTATATTGAAAACCTTCATAATGAGATTGAATACCGTCAAAAGGTTGATGGTTTTATAGCATTAGCAATCAATGAAAAAGAATAAATTGATAAACCGTATTGTCGTTAGTGCAGTTGTACTATTGTGTGTAATTGTTACTGTTATGGCGGTATGTGACCGAATGGTTGACCATGACGCTAAGGACAGACTTTATGACGATGTTGAGGATGTTCCACATCGAAAGGTCGGTCTTGTGCTTGGAACATCACCTATTTCTACTTGGAATGGTCGGAGGAACTATTACTTTGATCATCGTATAAAAGCGGCGGCTGACCTATATAACGCTGGCAAAGTTGACTGGCTTGTGGTCAGTGGTGGCGATTATCGCAATACAGAGAATGGGTATGACGAGCCGGTTGCTATGCGCGACTCACTGATGAAGCAGGGCGTCGATTCAATTCGCATAGTTCTTGACTATGACGGCACCCGCACTTTGAACTCCATTGCCAAGATGCGTGATGTGTATCGTCAGGACTCAATCATAATAATTTCGCAGGAATACCATAACGAGCGTGCCTTATATCAAGCCAAACATCTTGGAATAGATGCAATCGGCTATAGTGCCATAACTCCCAGTCGTCGCACATCATGGTGGCGCAACCGCGGGCGCGAAGTGCTCGCCCGAGTGAAATTGTTTATTGACATCATCAAAAATGTTCAGCCTGACATCAAAGAGTCAATGACCGGTGATTTCACCAAACCAAAATCTGATTTTATGTCAGAATCTCATATAAAAACTGAGTATGGCGACTTGATATGCCTGAAGCCGGATATGAGTATTCTGACAATGGATTTGGTGTGCGGAGAGATTCCTTCGGTTGAAAACGATTCCATTGTCTTGGCTTTTGCCGGAGCATTTACCGGGACAATGTTTGACAAAGGACATTTCAACATTGCAGGAGATCATGTTTCTGGTGGAAAACGATTCAAAGGGTATCGTTGCAAACGAAATACCGGAGCTTTCACTTGGTCGCCTACATCCGGGCCTAAATTCTTCTACAATGACTATTCATCCGCTCTGGATAAAGCCGCAAAAGAAGGCGGTATGGCATTCACGCAAGAAATGATGATTCACAACGGTCGAATAGTATTAACTACTCGACCGTTGGGCAACAAAAACGTTTTCCGTGCATTATGTCTCGACAAAGAAAACGGGTTGGCTCTCTACGAAAGTCAAGGCATCGTAACCTTCGGCAACTTCATCAACGCCTTACTGTCGCAAGGCGTTAAAGAAGCTCTCTACACCGATATGGGACAAGGCTGGAACTACTGCTTCTATCGCCTCAATGCCAACGAAGCCTCTCCAAAATACCTTCACAACCAGCCTTTGCCTTACGCCTCCAATTTCGTCGTGCTGAAGGAGAAAAAGTGATTATGTATTAAAATGTGTCAGTAAGATATCTTGCGCACCAGGGTTACGTTTAGTGGTTCCTCGAACTCGTCGTCTGTGTCGATGTTTACGAATACTTGAGTTCCCTTTATCACACATTTTGTCCAATTGCCATGGTCATCAATCTCCGGGTACGTTATCGTGAAGTTGGCATAGCCGTTGGAGTCAGGTCCGTCATACTCTGACTTGACTGTTGTGGGCCAACCATCTTCGTTCAGCTTAACGAATGTTGATGTTGCAGTTGAGCCATCTGATGACCCCATCGAATCTACAACCTTATTGATAAATCCATCGCTGTTGGTTTTCAACGTTAAGTCGGGAGTCTTGGAAGTGAGCTTACCCTCAGCATCAAATGTCAGGTCATCATCCACAAGACCTGGCACCCATGATCCCTTGAATTCATGCGATACTTTAGTGACATGACCCTTGAGACCGAATTTCTTCAGGTCGTCAGAAAGGTGAGCGGGGATTTCAGCAGCTTCCGGTGCACTCTCTGAAACAGCGGTGTCAGCAATCGCCGAATCAGCAACAACGCTGTCACCCTTGCTTCCGGTAGAGTTATTCGAGCTGCACGCCATCAATGAAAAGAGGCAAGCCCCAACGCAAAGATAAGATTTAATCTTCATAACATCAGATTTTAAGAATGAGTATTTCGTAATTTGATAATTAAAAAGCAAATATAACATTATATACTTATAATTGCAAAGCATCTACTTAGCTTTTTCACTTTATAATGAAAGCAATATCTTATAGATAAGTCAATAATGTCAAGATTGAGAGCAAGTTTCTCAGAGTGTGTTTGGATTTAATTGTATGTACCTTTGTGATAAAAGCAAGAATGTACCATATCATCTATACTGTTAATTTGGTTTAAATTAACAGGTGTTAATTTATTATTCCAAACTCGCATCCAAAGGCAAAGGAACATATAAAATTTCAGGAACGCGGAACGCGCC
>CAJUIJ010000225.1 GCA_910586175.1 uncultured Muribaculaceae bacterium
GCATATTTGTCTCTGATTTTAAGAATGATAATTCTTTATGACCTGAAGATTATTAAAATCCGTTTCACTAATGCACATGTGATCTGTACAACGTATAACCCACTATTAACTTGACTCATGAAGATATTACAGATTTCATTTGTTGCAATGCTTATGATTATTGGCACTTCATTTGCCGCGACGGCCAAGACTATCAACTTGCTTGAAAACTTTGCAACTTCAGATGAAACTCAAATGTGCAATAAGTCAAATTTTTATGAGAAATGGGAATGCTACTGGAAAGAGGGTGAATCAGTGCCTGAAGAATCACGTCCCTCATCCTACTATTCGATTGTAAAACTAAACGAACAATTCGGACAACTTATGGCTCAGACCGCCAAAGAGGGTACGATGTTATATTTGTCAGGGTCAAGAAATGCCGGATTTGAGGATAATTTGCCCATCGTTGTGCTTGATTTTCCATCTTCATCTAATGGCACGGACTTTTATTACAGGATTCCTATCAATGTGCCTCAATCAGGCGAATACAAGCTTACCGGTTCTCTTTATAATGTTGATTGCCATGGAACAAATGGAACTATCTTAAACTTAGATAAATTCAACTTTGCAACCGAGTTATTTGCAGCTATATTCACATCAGAGAATACTCCTTGCAAAAAGTCATTCAATATAGTAGCCACCGAAAGCGGGAACCGTATTCAAGCGACCGCAAACGGCAACTATAAGTATTCAGGCTTTCATATAGTCAGATTCGATAAAATCAATTCAAACGAAATTAATGTCAAGCCAATGGAGACATACATCCAACTTGATAAAGAAGATAAATATCTCTGCATCTATGCACCTCCTACATTGGAAAACTACCAAACTAAGAGTGTGCTGGTATTAGGCAATATGCGGCTGGAGCCGGTTGACCCGATTATTGAGCCGGAGCCGGAGGCTGAGCCTGTTTATTTCAAGCACTTTGCGCGTACTCTATTTGTGGGAGAAAGTTATAACTTGGGATCGCTTGGACTCGAAGTGCCGAAAGAATTTGATGCTCAGGCATCCGGACTTACGGTAACTTGCGACGACAACCGGCGAATAGAGTTGACGGGTGAAGGTTTGTCGACTGAGGTCAAGGCATTGGAAGCTCATATATATGATGGTAGCGAAAAAGGTCTTCCATATGCTACCTTGACAGTAAGTTATCTTGATGAAAAGGGCGCAAAACAATCTACTGCACTGAGGCTGCATGTGCCGTCGCACGTGCAAATCACTTGGTCAGACTTCGATTTCACTCAAGCTGACCACAAAGTGATATCTAACTTACCCGGAATCTACATGAATTCAGACACCGGTGCCTGGAAAGCAAATTTTGCAAGCGATGATTCACTAATTGATGATAGTGACACTTCGACACCTATATCAAAGTCACAACCTACATACACATATCTCGAAGGTAAGGGTTGGCAAATAGACTTCGGTAGTGAAGTTGGGAGATGCAGACTTCATCTTGAGGCAAATGCAGCGGAAAGTCACTATGCGAAAAATCCGGCGTACGCAATGAATGAATTGAAGCTTTACATCGACCCTACATCCTCCGGCGAACTTCGAGTTCTTGCAGTGGAACAAGCCGATGGAAAAACTGAATATAAAGAACTTGAAATAGACGGAGAGGGAGTTGACACATATTACGAAGGATATGATGCTTCCATTTGCAAGGATATCATAATCGAGGCTTCCGGTTCATTAATACTTAAAAATATTAAACTATCTTTCGTGAGCAACTTTGAAATTCCTAAGCCGAGTTTCATGAACGTTGAGAACGAGCTGAATTATACATATATACTTTATGAATTGCCAAAAGATGAAAATGGCAACGACATGTGGGACAATAATCATAAACTTCAAATAGAATACTTGATAGAACCTGATGTGAATGCAGAGCCTAAAGAAGAACTGACTATTGCTGCATATTCAGACACACCTGAATGGACAAAATATAGTTTAGGAAGCAAGGTGACGTTCGGGTCAACGGAAAAGCTGACGGCGCATGTGGTTCATCCGCACGGCATGATAAGTTTGCCAAACCAGATAGCATATTTTGTAATTACAAATGTGAAGAATTTGCCGACAGATGATGCCGACAAAATCAATGACATTAACAACACCAGATACTTCACACTCCAAGGCATAGAGACCTCAGAGCCATGTGGCAGCGTATACATTATGGTAAAAGCGGGGAAATCTCATTTAATCAGGAATTAAGCATTATATTGGATTGATTAATTCAGATATTTGGGGTTGGATAGTTCTGTTAATTTGGATTGGGAGAACCATTAAAAAAGGTATTCATATAAACGAGTAATATTATGAGAAAAGAGATAATTGCATTGGCATTAGGAATTTCTTTTGGAGCTACAGCTTGGGCTCAGCTTCCCAACTTGCTTGAGGGGTGTTTTACCGACGCAGAGGCACAGATGGACAACAGCACCGCTTTTTTCAGCGTGTGGGATTGCTTTTACGACGACGGCAAGACCTTACCCCCGGAGCTGCAACCAAATTCTGTATTCTCTAAAATATATGCTTCGGGCAATGCTCTCTATTTTCATTATGAAGAGAAGCCACGCAATGTTCCCGGGGACCTCTCCAACGGTTTTGCAGCAGATATGCCTGTAGTAATACTTGATTTTCCAACCAATCTTTATCCATACGACTTCAGCAACCTGAGTTTCAGTTATCCAATCAGTGTGCCGGAAGATGGACTGTATCATCTCACCGGTTCTGCAATATCATTGTCAGAACGCAATCTCAACGGCCAGCCGAAATCTTTTGTCAACACGGCCTCAATGCTGGTGTTTGTAGCTGACAAGACTCCCGGACTGAAGACAATGACAGTGGAACAAGATGGAGACACCAACTATCTTGCGGTCCGAAACACGAATCAAGAAATGCTGCCATGCGCCTACACGCCTATCCCCTCATATAAACCGGGTATAAACACCCAACCATTCCATCTGACGCTCAACCTTACCAAAGATACACGCTACTTGTCGATATTCGGCCCGATGCAACAAATAATGTTAGGCAACCTTAAACTTGTGCCCGATAAAATCCCGGCCACCCTCAATGAATTTACTGACACTGACATACAATCGGAGAGTGTGACACTGGTCTATACATTGCAAGGCACAAAAACGACACTTGAAAACGCACGTCAAGCTAAAGGTATATACCTTATAACTGACGGCAAAAAAGTCGGGAAGGTATTATTCTGACATTCAAATACCATCAGGT
>CAJUIJ010000226.1 GCA_910586175.1 uncultured Muribaculaceae bacterium
TCGCCACCACGCTCACCACGCAAACGGGCAAGTTCGCCACTGAGCATAGTGCCGACACTGCGGTCCACATTGGTGATGTCAAAATCGAGCGAGACCGGAATACGCTCCGGCACTGTGTAGCGGGTGGCGGAAATCAAGGTCTCATCTATGCGGTGAGTGATATCGGGAGTGTCTACATTAACCATCTTGGCGACATCCTTAGGAAGCGAGGCACCGGCAAGCAGACGCGAGAGGTCAAGCTCAACGGGGGCTCCGGATTTACCCTGCACCAGGAGATCGGAACGGCCCACAAGTTCGGCGAGCGACTTATAGCCCATCTGAGCGAGCAATTCCCGCACGTGTTGAGCCACGAAGCGCAGATATGAAATCACAAGGCCGGGGTTGCCACGGTAACGTTTGCGAAGCTCGGCACACTGTGTGGCTATACCGGCACAGCATGTGTTTGTGTGACACTTACGGTCCATCACGCAACCCAAGGCAATGAGCAATGATGTGCCGAAGCCATATTCATCTGCACCGAGCAGCGCGGCGATAAGCACATCGCGTCCGGTCTTCATCTGGCCATCCACCTGAAGCTTTACCTTATCGCGCAGACCGTTGAGTTCCAATGTCTGACGCACTTCGGCAAGTCCTGTCTCCATGGGCATGCCGGCGTAGAACACCGAACTGAGAGGGGAAGCTCCGGTGCCTCCATCGGCACCGCTAACCACCACGGTGTCGGCCTTGGCCTTTACCACGCCTGCCGCAATGGTGCCAATGCCCGACTCCGACACCAGCTTCACGCTGATCTTGGCGCGAGGGTTTACTCCCCGCAGGTCGAAGATGAGCTGCGAAAGGTCTTCTATGGAGTATATGTCGTGATGAGGGGGCGGGGAGATAAGCGTTATGCCCGGTATGGAGTTGCGCGTGCGGGCAATCATCTCGTCAATCTTGAAACCCGGCAACTGGCCACCCTCTCCCGGCTTGGCTCCCTGTGCCACTTTGATCTGAATTTCGCTGGCATTTACCAAGTATTCAGCTGTCACACCGAAACGAGCCGAAGCTACCTGCTTGACTGCGCTGCTGAGCGACACTCCGTCGCGCGAGGCGGCGTAACGCTCGGGAAGCTCGCCACCCTCGCCGGTATTGCTCGTAGCCCCTATAGAGTTCATAGCCAAGGCTATGTCCTGATGGGACTCAAGACTTAACGCACCGAACGACATGGCTCCAGCCACGAATCTGTGCATAATATCTTCTGCCGGCTCGACCTCCGAGATGTCGATGGGCCGGCGATCGGAGCGAATGTCAAGCAAATCGCGCAAGAAGACGGTATGGTCTTCCACGAGCTTCACAAACTCCTTATAAAGGTCGAAGTCATCGGTACGCACAGCTTTATGGAGTGCCTTAACCACCTCCGGACTCCATGCGTGAACCTCGGCCCCGCGCCTGTATTGAAGCCGGCCTCGCTTCTCGAGTTCCGCAGGCTCCTCGGAAGCGAACACCTCCTTGTGGCGACTGAGTAGCTTTGCGGCGAGATCACTGAGTTTCAGGCCTCCTACGGGCGACATGCCGCCCCCGAAATATTCGTCGAGAAGTTCGGAAGAGAGTCCGACGGTGTCGAAAAGTTTTGCACCGCGATAACTCAATATGGTAGAGATGCCCACCTTTGATATTATCTTGAGGAGTGCCTTGTCGAGAGCCTTCACATAATAGGTCTTGGCCGAGGTGTAGTCGAGCTGTATCTCCTTGGAGTTTACCTTATCTTCGATGATGGCGAAAGCCATGTAAGGGTTGACCGCGCTGGCTCCATAACCCACAAGAAGCGCTATGTGCATCGCCTCGAAAGCTTCACCGGTTTCTACTATGAGTGCTGTCTGTGTGCGCTTCTTGCGCTTTATAAGGTGATGATGTATGGCCGATGTGACGAGCAACGAAGGCACCGCCACATGGCCTTCACTGACCATCTTATCGCTAACTATCAAATAATTGCAACCTGCATCAACAGCTTCCTCCGCCTCTCGGCAAAGACGTTCGACGGCCCTGCGCATCCCCTCTGCGCCCTCTTCCACGGGATATGTCATATGGAGCGTTATGGTGCGGAAGCCCTTGTAGCGGAGATTCAGGAGCAGGTCGAGCTGCGTATTGGTGAGCACGGGCGATGAAAGTTCCACCACCTTGCAGACATCGGGCGAAGGCTTCAGCGCATTTCCCTTCACGGCACCTATAAAACTCGTGAGCGACATGACAAGCTGCTCACGCAGTGGGTCGATGGCGGGGTTGGTGACTTGCGCGAACCGCTGGCGGAAAAACTCGAATAGACGCACGGTGGTAGTCGAGAGCGGAGCCACCGGCGTATCGTTGCCCATAGCGTATGAAGACTCGGCCTTTGTGCGTGCCATCGGGAGCAACAGACGCTCGACATCCTCTTCCGTATAACCGAAATAACGTAGGCGACGAGCATAGTCGTCTACGTCATGGCGCACTCTGCGTCCACTGCTTATATCGGATAGCCGCACGCGGTTGCTCTTCATCCAGTCGCGATAAGGAAGCGAGTTGGCAAGAGCGAGCTTTATCTCCTTGTCGCGCACGATGCAGCCACGCGTCATGTCGACATATAGCATCTCGCCCGGATGTAGACGGCCTTTTTCCACCACTTGGTCGGCAGGAATGGCGCAGACACCGGTCTCGGAGGCCATAACGAGGGTATCATCGGCTGTCAGCGTGTATCGGCATGGACGCAGACCGTTGCGGTCGAGCGTGCCGCCCGCTATGCGTCCGTCGGAGAATAAAAGTGTGGCCGGACCATCCCACGGCTCCATGAAGATGGAGTGGTATTCGTAAAAGCCCTTGAGCTTACCCGACATGGGATTACGCTTGTCGAGGGCCTCCGGCACAAGCATTGCGAGCGTGTGAGGAAGCGTCATGCCGGCACGTACGAAAAACTCAGCAGTGTTGTCGAGCGAGGCACTGTCGCTCATGCCCGGGCGCACCACCGGAAACAGCTGCTCCACATCACCGAGGTTGGCCGGCTTGAGCACCGTCTCGCGTGCTTGCATCCATTCGCGGTTGCCCTGGATGGTGTTGATCTCTCCGTTATGGGCCACCATGCGGAACGGCTGCGCGAGTCTCCATTGCGGGAAGGTGTTGGTGGAGAAACGGGAGTGCACCATGGCCATGGCCGATGTCAGATATGGACTTTGCAGGTCAAGGTAATAGCGTCGCAGCTGCCCGGAGGTCAGCATGCCCTTGTAGACCAAAGTGCGCGTGGAGAGCGATACGATATATGCC
>CAJUIJ010000227.1 GCA_910586175.1 uncultured Muribaculaceae bacterium
CAGTATGAAAGCTAAGAATCTTTACGTAATTGCACTCTGCGCCGGCGCGTTCGCATTCAGCAACGTTGCTCAGGCTCAGGACGTGTTTGTGGATGATGCTGCCACTGTGACTGAATTCACTTGTGACAACACAGACCACTATTTCTCTAACTGGCGCAACAACTGGTTCATCGAAATCAGCGCCGGCGGTAACCAGCCTCTTGTTGAGAGAGGTTACTCTAAACTCGACAACGTGGACGGCAAGCTTTGGACTGCCGCATACTCTGTAGGCTTCGGCCGTTGGTTCTCTCCCTACTTGGGTTTCCGCTTCAAGGGTATGTACGGTTCTATCCACTGGGATGCTCCTAACTCTGTAGCTTCTGCCAACGCTAACCTCGGTTTCAACCACAGCAAGCACGCTTCTCTTTCGCTCGAACTTATGTGGGATATGTTCAACTCGATCGGTGGTGTTAACCCCAACCGCGTGTTCTCTATCATCCCATTCGTCGGTGTCGGTGGCGATGCTAACTGGGACTTCAAGAACAACAACGGCGACCAGCCCCAGCTCTCTAACGTGCTCCGCGAGCACCACGAGCGTTACGCAAGCCCCTACAAGAACGTAGAGTGGACACTTCCTGTCACTGCAGGTCTCCAGTTCCGTTTCCGTCTCTGCAAGTATGTTGACTTCTTCGCTGAGGCTCGCGCAGCATTCTACGCTGACAACTGGAACAACCAGGTCGGTGGCGATGCAATCGACGCTCTCGTGCAGGCTATGGGTGGTTTCAACTTCAACATCGGTGGCCGTGGCTGGAACAAGTTCAACGAATGCAACTACGTGAGCCAGATCGCAGCCCTCAATGGCCAGGTGAATGACCTCCGCGCCCAGCTCGTGGCTTGTGGCCAGACTGTAGCTGCCCTCCAGGCTCAGCTCCCCTGCCCCGAGGTTGTTGAGAAAGACTGCGCCAACGCACCTCTCATGGCAACTGTTCGCTTCAAGATCAACAGCGCCAAGATCCTCCCCACTGAAGAGGTTAACGTATACAGCATGGCTGAGTGGCTCAAGGCTAACCCCAACGAGAAGATCATCATCGCAGGTTACGCTGACAAGGATACAGGT
Organism: uncultured Muribaculaceae bacterium; assembly: GCA_910586175.1. Lineage (GTDB taxonomy): Bacteria > Bacteroidota > Bacteroidia > Bacteroidales > Muribaculaceae > Lepagella. The sequence goes on from CAJUIJ010000227.1 coordinate 1,097, forward strand.
ACAGCTGAATACAACATGCAGCTCTCTGAAAAGCGTGCAAACGCTGTCAAGGACGCTCTCGTGAACGAGTATGGTATCGATGCCAACCGTCTTGAGACTAAGTCATTCGGCTCAGACGTTCAGGAATATCCTTCACACAACGACTGGAACCGTATCGTAATCTTCAAGCAGTAAGATTTATAATCTTTAAATAAAAAAGGGACTTCCGCACGGAAGTCCCTTTTTTATTGCAACTATCACTATATTGCAACTATCGGGTCAATGTGAATACCGGTTGTTAAATATGGTCGATGTAAAAATAAGTTACTAAAAAACGAGTCTTTTTCAGGCAGTGATATGGAACGGCGATTTCCAATAAGTTTGACGCTGTAGTCGTCGACGGAGTCTCCTCCCTCCCAGTGCGCGATGCAACGTCTGCGAACTCCTATTCTATTACCTGTCAAACTAAGATGCATCGCGAACTGGGAGGGAGGAGACTCCGTCGACGACCACGAAGAACATCATGTCTCAGTTCAGCAGTCAGGTCTCACAAGTTTCGCAATATCATACAATTGGCATTGTCTATCATGGAATTGTCCAATGATGCCAGATAAATTTGCGTGGTGGATTCTGACTCATGCCCCAGGCTTTCGCTGATGACCGAAACCGGGACATTTATCTGTTTTGCCGCGCTTGCCCATGAGTGGCGGCTCACATACATCGTAAGATTGGTTTGAAGTCCTGCCATTACCGATATTATTTTGAGTTTGTTGTTCACAAGACGCAGCGCATTGCGGTATTGTTGCCGTTCGTTGCCCGATGTCTTGATAATAGGTAGCAGATAGTATGATTCTGTATCTTGATATTTGTCTACAATATCCTGCATGCACCTTTCCCATTTTATTAGAAGCTGTTGCCCTGTCTTGCGTCTGCGGTATGAAAGAAAACCGTTCTGCAGATCCGTTTTCCTGAGATAGGCCATGTCAATGAACGACATCCCTCGGGTATAGAAAGAGAATAGAAACATATCCCTTGCATAGTCCAATGACGGTCGCAGTGTCAGGCGCAGATCCTTGATGCGTTTGATCGCTATTAGCGGAATGGCACGTTTCACGGTCTTGTCAATGCCTGTATAAACATGTCTGAACGGATTGGCCTGTTCCGTCAGACCTTTCTCCACTGCGCGGTTGTAGGCGGCCCGAAGTATCCGCATGTAGAAAGACACGGTGTTCATCGTGATGCCGCGCGTCTTCAAGTAAGCTTCATATTCCATCATCAAGTCGGAGTTAATCTCGTTCAACATGATATTATGGCCTTTCTTAAACCGCATGAAGCTGTTGAGGGTCGCTCTATAGGTTTCTGCTGTCCGTTCCCTGTTCAGACGTTTCAGCTGGGCAATGATGTCTTCCATGAATTTATAGAACGGTTGTCCGTTTTCTTCACTCTCCCGTGTGTCCATGGATAGCTGATAGTCTTCCGGCTTGATTTTTTCGTTCTCTTCATTGTTACCGAAGTCTCTTTTGGTTGTCATCATGTTACAGTTTTATATAGTTGTTAATATTAGTTGGTCTGTATGTGCATGATTGGCCGCTTGCCGGTGGCTAAACAACTACCTGTGATTTACCTGTAAAGTGTCTGGATTATATCGGGCAATGTTTGTGTGGGGATTTTTTATGCTTCCTTAGCACCGATTAGGTAAGTGGTCATGTTAAACCTGTATAGTACGGCATTATTTATAATATAGTTTTAATCTGACAATATAGTTTTAATCTTGCTGATTATATGGAAATAAAAAAGAGGGCTTCCGTTTGGAAGCCCCCGTGGGTATTGAATTTGAAGCAGATATTATTGCTTGAAAATCACGATACGGTTCCAGTCGTTGTGAGAAGGATATTCCTGGACATCGGAGCCGAACGATTTGGTCTCGAGACGGTCTGCCGCGATGCCGTATTCGTTAACGAGAGCATCCTTGACAGCGTTGGCACGACGCTCGGAGAGCTTGAGGTTGTATTCAGACGTACCCGTATCCTTGTCGGCGTAACCGGCGATGATAATCTTCTCGTCGGGGTTGGCCTTTAGCCACTCAGCCATGGTGTAGATGCTGACCTCCTCGGTGGGGAGAATCTTCGAGCTGTTGATAAGGAAGCGGACGGTTGCCATGAGAGGAGCGTTCTTGCA
>CAJUIJ010000228.1 GCA_910586175.1 uncultured Muribaculaceae bacterium
TTGCATCGCGCACTGGGGAGGAGGAGGCGCCGCCGACGACCATAAAATGGAAAGGCTGTATTTTAACACTTCAACCGGATATTTATATTGACCCGATAGCCTACCAGTCCTCAAAGTTACAACCAATAAAAATAAAAACTCTCAACAAATGTTGAGAGTCAGGGATTTTAACATTGTTTGCCGTCATTTTCCACTTTTCGCAAGCGGCTCAGATGCGTAGGCGTGATATTGAGGAATGAAGCGATGTCTTTCAGCGAAAAAAGGTCGAACATGTACATTAAAATGTAAAAAGGGACGCACAAACCGTGCGCCCCTTCCGTTTTTATCTATCGATTATTATCAATAGGTTCTTATCTTACCATCACTTTCTTGCCGGCTGCGATGTAGAGGCCAGCCGGAAGCTGCACCATCGTCACACCGGGCATAACGTTTACAAGTTTAACTTGCGTACCTTGCAGATTGTATATGGGTAACAAAGACTCTGCCTCGCTTGTGATGCGCAGACCTCCGGTCTCAGCCTCGACATTCATGCCATAGGTGGCCTTTACTTGATCAATTGCCGAGAGATCCTTCATGATGGTCAGCGTATAGTTGTTCAAGTCAAGGCGAAGCATGCACTTCGTGTCAGCCTTATAGCCGTCAAGCTTCCATGGGGCAGTCCAATATCCTGTCGGAATCAGATATATCACCTCATCCTCAGTCGAACTCATGTCGACCACCGGATCTCCATACACACGTGGTCCCACTGCATAATTCACATTGCCGGCATAGGTGGATCCACCGATTATGCTCATCAATTTGTTGTCGGGCAAGGTCATCACACCCTCATATACGTTTTCGGACTTCTGCCTCAACATGCGGTCGGACAAGCTTAGGAGGTCGAATACAGAATGGGGCACGCGTCCATAATCCTCGTCACCATCCACCACGTAATAATGCTTCAAGGCCTTTTCTGAGGCTATGTGCAACGTACGGGTCTGCTCATACAACTTGAATGTGATATTGCCACCGGAATATCGAGAAGGTATGATCCAACGGTGGGCTTGGCCGGCAGCGCGACGGCGTGAGCCTGCGGAGGTCTGCGTCAACGTATATACGCTTGCATAGTTGCCATGTTCATCAAAATAAACCGTAAGGTCCTCATCCACGGGCGAGATTATCTTATTGTCGGCGGTCACGAAGTTCACCTCAACGTCCTCATCGGTTTCAGGCACATTGACATTTGCCTGCATCACATGCTCGTCCTCAAAAGTCTCGACGGCCTCGCTGCCATCCACGTTCTCATCATTACTGTATATGCCGAACTTGGACAATTCATCCACCTTGGCCACATCGAGGGTCATGGTCATGTCCTTGAGGTTGAGTGTGACGTCGACAGTCGCATCCTTAACATCGGGGAAATAGTACCCGACGTAACTTATTGCCACCGGCAATACTACACGGTCTCCATTGAGAGATGCAGTGTAGTCGCCAACAGTTCTATCACCATATTGATAGTCATAAAATGCAGGTGCGCTGGCTAAATTTCGGAACGTATCGCCAGTTTTTATTATGAAACTAATATTAGCTGCGTTATCTTCTCTTCGAGTCAGTCTGACATTTGAGGCCCGATAAGTCATATCCTCGGTATTGCCCACGCGATACATCGGATATGCTCCATAATTTACCGCCGTCTCAATCTCATGAGCTTTGGTGAGGTCAATGATTCCATAAGCCGTCAGGGCAATCCAGCCACCATGCCAATCAGCATCCACAAATCTTATGCGTTGCTTCATTGCATCGCTTAGATTTGAAAATCCGGTGCCTTCAAAAGAGCAAAATCCATCTTCCCATTCCACTTCATGTGTACTTCCTGCATGTGCCATAAGCAATGTGCCAAGATAGAAGTCGAATTTGCCGGCCGGTATATAGTAGACACCTCCGAGGTTCGGGGCAAACGTGTAGTCCTTGAATTCCTCTGCATTCTGTATTGTAAGTCTCTTGTTGTCTGTCGGCTCGCCAAGCAGGAAGCCGCGATATTGCTCGTAAACAATCAGCTCACTATTATCGGGTGATACTTTGACAATATAACGTCCATATGGCAGGTTGGCAAGTGAGATTCCATTGCCGCGCACATCCGAGACTTCGTTCTTCTCCTTCAAGGCAATCCTTGCCACGCCCCCATAGTTGAGTGTCAGTTTGGCGTTGTAGTCTGCCGGTTCGAGGAGGTACGAACCCCACCATTCCTTCTCACCCCTTGGGAAAGGAACGTTGCGTGAATGGATTAGCAGCTCGTCTGATTCGGCAGTATGAAGTATTGATAACACATCATCCCCATGCACTATATTTTCGTCGGAATCCACAAGGTAACATATCGGAGAATCACCCTTTACACCAATAGTCACATCGAGAGGTATGGACGAGAATTTTACCTTGGAGTTTGCCAAGTCAGCGAGGATATATATCTTATCGCCCGTATAGTTTGAGAAACAGAAATTGCCCAATCCGGTTTTGTAGAGGTTATACTCACCCTCATCACATGTCACTTGCAACTCATAGAAATCATCGTAATAAGAACCTATTGAGGTCTCGCTGGTCCAGCCCTTCAAATCGGTGAATAAGCGGAAGCTTACGTTGCCGTTTGAATCCTTCTTGGTGGCATCAATGCTGCCATAATACTTGCCGTCGGTGGTGCTGAAAATGCGGTGATTCTGATAAAAATCCAAATTAGCTGCCGACGGACCTGCCCAATCAGAATTTGTGCCAACCACATATAGGAACGAGGGCTCATTGTTTTCTTCACCAAACTGCACGGAGGTGACGTCGGAAGAGTTGAGGTTAACCTTAGCTTTACGAGCCTCAACGGCATTTGTCCAATAACCGGAATCTCCTTTACCAAAGTTATATGAACTGTAAGCCACGCCACGGCGGTAGTTTAGATAGCAATTCTCCGCGCCCGGGGCAACATATTCATTCTCTGCAGGAGTTGCGCCGACCTTCTTCAAGAACCTTACAGCGTTCTGGCCCGAGAGATCGCCCACGTAAACGTTAGCATCCGTTTTTGACAGCTTTGGGAAATTGCCCACCACATAGCTGAAATTTTTAGCATCAATCTCAATGTCATCATCCGGGGTCACCACCACGAGATAGTCCATATCCTCGAGCTTCGGGAGGGGCTCGGTACGCTGCGAGGCGTTGTCGATCTTAAGCGTCGCAT
>CAJUIJ010000229.1 GCA_910586175.1 uncultured Muribaculaceae bacterium
GCTCTTTACAATACCCTATAGATAAGAAAATCAGCAGGGTATTTGCCGCAGTGCAAATACCCTTGCTGTTTTTTGTAATGCTCCTGCATACCCCCATAAATGCAGACATAAACCACCCGCTCTTCTGGATCGGCGAATTCCTCAACGAATTGGGAAGAATCACCGCATCATGCTTCTTCTTCATCTCCGGCTATCTTATTTTCGCCCGCCTCGATTCACTCTCAGCAAGCTCTTATCTCGCCCTGCTGCGCAAACGTTTCTTCTCCCTGTTTATCCCTTACATCGTATGGATATGCATTCCTTATATCATTTCCAAAATCCAAGGTGCAGACTTCCCATGCGATCCTTTCTCCGAACCACGCAGATTCTTCTTCTCAAACCATCCTCACTGGTATTCACAACCTTCGCTGCTCGGTTATTCTTTCACCATAATCCAATATCCCATAGGCAATTTCGTATTATGGTACGTCCGTGACCTGATAGAGTTCATTATCCTGACACCCATCTTCTACCTATTGCTTAAGGCCACAAAAAAAGCGATGACGCCCATATGCATCATCGCCATGATTCTCAATATCGGATTCGGAGGCTGGCAGTCCGTCGACTTCTGGCCCTATCTGTTGGGATGCTCCCTCGCATTCAACCGCACAGGCTTCCTCTCCATTTGCCGCCGTCACGCCCCTTTTGCCACACTCTTATGGCTCCTTCTGGCCACCGCATCAATCTACGACCGTTTTATTACGCATCCGATAGCCCACCCCTCAGGCCTATGCATCTCCCGTCCACAAATCCTGCTACTCAATAGCAGCCTGTTATGCGGTGGCATAGTACTGTTCGGTTGGACTTGCCGCCTGGTGGAGCGCAGCGATGCCGGGCACAAGCACGCTGCCAACATACTGCGCTACCTGCTCCTCTTGGCTCCCGCAAGCTTCTTCATTTACGTAGCCCACGAGATTCCAATATTCAGACAACTGCGCTACATAACCGATCATATCGTCACCAATCCGGACTGGCAGCCATACGTATCATATTTCTCATACAATATCATACGCCTCGCACTGCTGCTGGCCATATTCTTCCTCCTCTCGCGATTCATGCCGCGCACCATGTCGATAATCACCGGCCACCGCTCCGCGCGCGCTTACGCTCCTGCCGCAGTATCCGGGGCAAAACCGTCACAATCCGCCAGCAACGGCGGATCTGCTTCTTCGGCTCCTGGCCTATCCGATACACGAACTCCAGGTGAGACCTGACCATCCACTCCGGCGCACGGGCCTCCGAAATATCGCTGTAAAACTTGAACGCAGCCCCGACGGCGATCATCACACCCCGCCCCAAGTGAGGCTTAAGCTTGCTCATGAATATCTCCTGCTTGGGCGCACCAAGAGCCACCCACACGATATCGGCACCATCTGCCTCAATCATCCGCGCAATGCCCGGATAGTCAAACTCCTCCACACCGCAAAACGGTAACTCCACAAACTGCATCGAAGCTACCTCCGGATTCATCTTGGCCAAGTTACTCTGCAAGCTGTCAAGCACAGCCTGCTGTGCACCCAAGAATATCATGCGATGTCGGCATCCCGACACAATGTCCTTGAAAATCTGAGCCCCGCAATATTGATCATACCTCACACCATATATGCGCTGAAGATACAGAGGCACATAACTCGAATCACAAATCGAGAACATCCCGCCGTTCACAACACGGTTATAAGCCTTATCAGTATTGGCATGCTCCAATATCACACCATCGGCCACACATATATAATCCGAACCCGGTTGGCCAAGCCTCTCATCAATCATGCGATGCACCTCGCCACGGTCAAACTCATACCGAATATTAAAATACTCCTTCATAAACAATTGAAATAAAAAAGCCTAAATAATCTTCCGCCACATATCCCTGACCACCTCCAAGCTATACCGCTCACACACAGCATTAAAGGCTCGCTCTCCCAGCAAGTCACACCGCACGGGGTCATCCCAAAGCCCCCTTACAGCAGCTGAAAGCTCACCGGCATCGCCGGGAGTGAAAAGCTCCCCAATCCGCCGTGCATCATCACCTTGCGATATCACCTCCACAAAGCCACCATGCCGGGGGCCTATAACCCCACGCCCATGCGCACCGGACTCCAATATCGACATCGGAAATCCCTCATACCAGCGCGAAGCCATAACCATAAAACGCGCACCGGCATAAAAGTCATCCAAAGCCTTGCCGCTAACAAACCCCACAAGCTCCACATTAGCCGGCAAGTCAGCCACCAAAGCCTCATCGGCAACAGCACCCGCAAGCCTGAACGGTATATCAGGATTACGCTGGGCAGCCTCCAAAATCAAGTCAATACCCTTCTCAGCCGAAAGCCGGCCCACATATCCTACATACCGACCCAAAGAAGCCCGATCAGCCTTATTAGTCATATCAGCCCCACTGGCCTTATTACCCCCATCTGCCCCAATATCTCCACAAGCGTTAGGTATAACCAAAGTCCGCTCCTCAGGCACCCCGGCTTCTACAAGCTTACGCCGCTGAAACTCCGTGATACAGGCAAAAATGTCCACACAATCAAGATAATGCCGCTTCAACCGCGCCACCATATTACGCGCAGCATAAGCCACCGACTTAAGCCGCGAACCCTCACAATTATAACGCACACAACCCCACTCATCACCACGCTCCAGACACAACTCACAAGGACCTCCATCGCGCATAAAAAGCCCCGTCGGACAAGCCAACCGATAATTATGCACAGTCATAATCACCTTCACACCGGCCTTGCGACACTCACGCAGTGCCGCCGGCGATATAAAAGGATAAAGATTATGCACATTCACCACGTCAGGCCTGAAACGCACCAAAGCCTCCCTCATAGCCCGCACACCCGACGGACAATAAATCCCCGACACAAAAGCCCGCACCTTGCCACCAAGTGAATCACGGACTCCCGCAGTAGACATACGCAACTGAGACACCTCGCAACCAATATCGCGAAACATCCCCTCCATAAGCTCCACGACAGCCTCCTCGCCGCTACGCTTACCATACTCATTATGAACCAAAAGAACACGCATATCCCACCAAGCAATTAAATTTTACCAGTTATCACCGACCAGCCACCAGCCGTCGGCTATAAGTAACCAACTATCAGTTATTAAT
>CAJUIJ010000230.1:0-2673 GCA_910586175.1 uncultured Muribaculaceae bacterium
CTCCACCATTGCCACCGCGGTCATGCCCATTCACATTGCTGCCGGCACCATAACCATTACCAGCCGAAGCAGAACCTCCATCACCGAAATGAAGAGCATTAATATCCGACAGACGCTTATGGAAATGAGACGCCACGAGCTTCTGCGAAAGTTCCTTCCCCGACTTAGTGCCGTCATCGAAACTACGCGCCCAGTCAAGCTCCAGCCTATTCTTAATCTGAGCATCAGTAAGCCCCTCAAGTTCAAGCTTACGCTCGATGGAGGCATCATCATAGCCACGCTTGCGATACTCCACAACACGCTTCGCAGCCTCCTTCTTATAAGAATTAGGAAAAATATAAGTAGCCTCATCAGGATTCTCAAACACCTTTTCACCTGAAGCAGCTCCGGTTTCAGCACCACCTACAGCTCCAGTACCAGTATCTCCACCAAAAGCACCGTCCAATCCTTTGTCCAGAATCTTTGGCATGGGAGTTTTAAATCGCGCCCCCGCAGCATCGCGGTTTTGAGGGCGAGCGAGCGCAGAGTGCGAACCGGCACCGCCTCCCGAAGCAGACTTCGTAGGAGCAAAAAGCGATTTAGAAAACTGTTCATAGGTGTTAGGAACGGACCATCCCGCTCCTTTCATTTTATCATAGACCTCCTTTCTATGATCATAGCCACCATTAGGACCGCTCGTCATGTATTTCTCGAATTTCTCATAGGTATCGGGAACTGACCAACCTACATTCTTCATGCCATTGTAGACATCTTTCAACTGGACTTTTGACATTTGCTCTGTTTTTATGCTCTTGTTATTGCTTCAGCTACTAAAATTTCAATCCCAACTCATTCCTTTGAAAGGATCATTGGATTTCGACGGAGTGGATTGTTTGGGTTTACTTGGACTCTTTACAGGGTTAGGCTTGTGACCACCTTTAACAGTCGTCTTCACCATGCCTTTATCCTGTTCATATGATTGGGTGCTCGTCTCAGGCACTTCACTACCAAAACCCTTTATGCGATCATAATCATCACGCGCATCCTTCTTCTTAAATTTGCCGACAATATTACCGTCCTCATCGACCGAATAATAATAGTCATTATCCATCTGTGAATAGCTGTTGGCAGCCGCAGCATTGGCCTGCTTGACACGCGCCCCCTTCAAAGCCAACTCCGCTTTCTGCTGCTCCTCAGCATACTTGGCCTTGATACGAGCCACCTCAGCCTCAGCGGCAGTCTTGTCAAGCTCACCGAGCTTAACCCGCATCTCAATATCCTTCAACGCAGCATCACGTTCCGCAGCAGCCGCCTTCAAAATATGGTCTGCCTTATCACGATCCACCTTCTGATTATACTGCCATATGTTTAGCCCCCGATCCAAGTCCGCATTCTTCGTATTGGCAAGCTGCAACGCCGTAGCAAGCATATCCTTATGCCGCTGCTCCCGGTCAGCCTTAAGCTTCTCCCATCGCCTGCTGACCTTCTCGCCCAGAGAATCCCTGTTATGGTCATACATATTGGGTGCATAATGATGCACTCCCACCATATTGGCAATCGCACTACCGATATCACCCACCGAAGCCATAACACGCCGTGCAGCATAACGCTTGCGCAACTTTTGCCACTGCTCCGGAGTATACTCCTCAGCCTTGCGGCGAGCCAAATCATCCTCCAGCACACCAAACACAGCAGCATAAGGCTCAGCCTTTACAAACCGCTCCGGCACATGCTCATAACCCGAAGCCGAAGCCGAACCACCACCAGCAGAACCACCGGCAGTCCCACCACCAGCACCGCCGTCAGCTTTTGTACTGTGAGAGTCTGAAAGACTCGCTCCAGTCCCCGAAGCAGAATCAGCAGTCCCACCCGAAGCAGAATCGCTGTCCAGGTGTTGAGATTGCGCAGTGCGTGAGATATCCATTCCACCGGCATTGACATCACTATTCTGAGGCACAACGGGCACCTCAATCGGCCTAACCTTATCCTCAATCATGACGCGCTCCCTTTTAGTTTCTCATCCATGTATTTATCAATACCCGCACCAAGTCCACCGGCAGCCCCCGTCATACCCGGCACTGCCTGAGCCATCTGCCCGGCTCTTTGCACCTCCATGTTATTAAGGGAATCACGAAGCTGACGGTCACGAGCCTGATACTGCTCTTCAATCCTATCCTTACGGGCCTCCCCGGCAGCCGCAATCTGCGAAGCCGCCTCAGCCATAGCCTGCGAATTCGCGGCCTTAGTCGCAGCCACACTCTCCTCCGTGCCACCCATCACAGCCTGCACACCAGCAGCCTGACGGTTACGCTCACGCACGTTATCAGAAAGCTTCGTAATCATACGCTGTGCATCAGCACGCTGAGTGGCATCCTCATTATACCTCCGCTCATACCAATTCCGGTTATCACGGATCTGATCCCGCAAACCATTGCGATACTTCTCCATAGCCTTAGAAGCAGACACAGCCCCGAAAATAGAGCCACCGATCTGCACCGCCGCACCTATAGCACTACCAATCATATACAGAAAGAATCAAAAGTTATATATACACTGCGAAAATAAAACCTTAAATTCGCAAAGCACCTTTAACTTTCAGTTCACATGGCAAGACCAAAAAACGACGGACGCGGACGGCTCGGCGGACGCGCACCCGGCACGCCCAACAAAGACAAACCACTAAAAGAGACATTG
>CAJUIJ010000230.1:2683-3098 GCA_910586175.1 uncultured Muribaculaceae bacterium
GACTACTTCACACGCATACTGCCGGAAGAAGGCAAGACACAATTCCAGCTCGACCTCATGGAACTCGACCCGGCCACACGCATGGAGATGGAAGCAAAATTCCTGCGCTTCCACCTCCCCCAGATGTCGTCAGTGACAGCCGACCTTACGCACAACACAACAGACACCACCCTCGAAGACCGCCTCGCCAAGCTCGCAAGCGAATAGCCATCCGGCACCCACAACCAAACTAAAACAATACTAAAAATAGTAACCAATTTGCACCATCACCAACCCCACATCCAAAACAGCATACACGAAGCCTAACCAATCAGGCACAACACAATTCAATTCTACAGCAGGATTAGTGTCTACAGTAGGATTAGTGAGAAAGACGAGGAAATAATATGTCAGTACAAATACCGACCATTAAACA
>CAJUIJ010000231.1:0-376 GCA_910586175.1 uncultured Muribaculaceae bacterium
ATCTGTAAATTTTACAATCTGTCAACCGCAAGTTGAACTTGCGAAACTTAAATGATTTAATTACTCAATATTTCACGGTGGATTGCCGTCGTGACGGAATCATCATTCCAATGTAGGTGAGTTTGAGTTTTTCAACGTTTATCAAACAATATCTGCATATGTTAAGGCTGACATACAAGATACAATTTGAGTCAAAAAAAACGGCCGTATGCAAAATCCTTAAACAGTTATTGCGTACGGCACAAAGGTACAAAATATTTGTTCTTTTTGCAAATATTTCATCTATAATTTGCTATTTTTTATTTTTCTGCTCGCTGATGCGCTGCATCATTGTCATCGCATCTGCGGTAGAAGCGGCTTCCTTGTCAAAGTTTAT
>CAJUIJ010000231.1:386-3089 GCA_910586175.1 uncultured Muribaculaceae bacterium
TCTGTCAACCGCAAGTTGAACTTGCGAAACTTAAATTAATAAAAAATTAGTATAGATGACTTCGAAGTCAAATTCATTGAACGAATTCGGCAGTTGGTTGAAATTTTTTGCCAACTGCCGTTTTTATTTGTTTTTTTGCGTCAAAATCAGCCATATGAAAAGAAAAATCATTACTACATTCGCTCTGACAATGGTGACTTTTGGAGTTGCCCATGCCGCCGATGAGGTGTGGAGTTTAGCAGATTGTGTTGATTATGCAAAGAGCCATAATATTTCTGTCCAGAAATTTCGTCTCAACGAGCAATCTTCTGAATATAATCTTGAAGAGGCAAAGGCTAAATGGCAACCCTCACTTGATTTCAACACCACTCATGGTTACACCAACATGCCTTGGGGCAGCAGTAATAAAAACACCTACAACGGGCAGATCGGACTCAATGCAGGATGGACTGTATGGAACGGAGGAGAGCGTGAAAACAACATTAAGCGCAACAAGCTGAACATTGAAATCTCCAAACTTGAAACCGAAGATGCACTCCGCACTTTAGAAACTGATTTGCTTCAGGTATATCTCAATATCCTGTATGCCCGCGAAGCTATCTGCATCTATGAAGAAGCAGAGAAACTAAGTGACGCACAGGCTGAAAGAATGCGGGAATTGATGGAAGCAGGACGTGCATCCAAAGTTGATTATACCCAACTCAAGGCCCAGCATCAGCAAGACCAATACAACCTTGTGAATGCCCGAGGCACATATGACACCCGACGAATGGAGCTGAAGAAACTGCTTGAATTGGGAATTGACAGGGAAGTAAGTCTGGCTGATGTCGAGATTACCGCACAGCAAGTTCTTGCCGAATTGCCACCAATGGAGGAAAGCTATCGTCTCGCCTTAGATACAGACGTCAAACTCAAGGAGATGGGACTCCAAGAAAAGGGAGCAGAACTTGACGTGGCAATCGCCAAAGCCTCAGGACGACCTAAAATTTCATTGAATGCAGGTATCGGCACCGGATATAATGCTCCCGGAGCAGCTTTTGGAGTATCTCTCAAACAAGCATGGAGTGAAAATATCGGCCTGACACTCGCCATACCTATTCTTGACAACAAGAAGAGGAAGACGGCAGTGGCTCTCGCCAAGGTGCAGCAACTCAACACACAGTTGGATGCCGAACAACGGCAGACAGACCTTGCGCAAGCAGTGGAGAATTGGTATATCGACACACGTTCCGCGCAGAGCCGATATATTGCAGCGGAGCTTCAACTGGAATCTGCAAAAGCAAGCAACGAACTGACAAATGAGCAATTTAACCTTGGACTTGTAAATACAATTGAACTTATGACCGCGCACAACAATCTTGTGGAAGCACAGCAGGCACTGCTGCAATCAAAATACATGGCTCTTCTCGGGCTAAAAATGATAGAATATTATAGAACATCAACAGTATCATTATGAAATCGTTATTGAGATTAATGCCAGCATTGGCTCTCCTACTGATTGCCGGTGCCTGTGGCAAAGATAACAAAGTGAAACTCGAAACCGTAAAGGCCGAGAAAGGGGAACTTAAAGAAACAGTCACAGCCACAGGCACGCTTGAGTCTGTGACACAAGTGGACGTCGGCACACAAGTGACCGGTATAATCGACAAGCTTTATGCCGACTATAACAGCGTTGTAAAGAAAGGGGAACTGATAGCAGAGATAGAAAAAACTGTGCTTGAAAGCGATTACAAGAGCGCTGAGGCAAATGTGATGTCAGCCCAATACACATACGAATATAACCGTACAAACTATCTTCGTGACAAGGCTCTTCACGACAAACAACTTATAAGCGATTATGAGTATCAGACCTCACGCAAAGATTATGAGGTCTCAAAGGCTTCCTACGACAAGGCTGTGGCCGACCGCGTGAGGGCGGCGAAGAATCTCAACTATGCAGAGATTTACTCCCCTATCGACGGCATTGTGATTTCAAGAGACGTAGAAGTCGGACAGACCGTCGTATCAAGCATGAATGTAGCCAATCTATATACGATAGCAGATCTTGACAACATGCAGGTAGTAGGGAATGTGGATGAGGCTGATATAGGCAACGTGAAAGTAGGACAAAGAGTGACATTTTCTGTGGATGCTTATCCCGACGACATGTTTGAGGGAACAGTGACACAAGTGCGTTTGTCACCAACTACTGAAAGCAATGTGGTGACCTACGAAGTTATTGTAGGAGTGCCTAATCCGGACCACAAACTTATTCCGGGTCTTACCGCCAACCTGACCATCTTCACTATGAGTGAAAATGATATGCTGCTACTGCCGGCTAACGCTTTCAGCTTCGAGCCGCAAGATTACCCTGACTGTAAAGACATTCCGCAAGCAGGGCAGCCCATCGATAAATCCAAGCTATCGGCTGATGAAAGAGGAATATGGGTAGTGGAAAGCGGCAAACTCATCAACAAGATTGTGAAAATCGGGATGACCAACGGTATCAAGACATCCGTATTGAGCGGCATATCGAGCGGAACCGTTGTTGCCATCGGCTATGAGACCAACTTCGCCACCGCACAACCGGGCGGTGCCGACGATAAGCAAAGCCCATTCGCACCTCAGCCACCCGGTAAAAACAAGAAGAAATAAATGGCAGGTCATGAGAAATAAGAAAATAATCATCAAACTGGACAACCTGCGCCGCGAGTTCATCGTAGG
>CAJUIJ010000232.1 GCA_910586175.1 uncultured Muribaculaceae bacterium
TACTTATCATAGACACTCATAACTTACATAACACCTGCATCAAGAATAAACACACAGGAGGGAAATGGGAAAACAAGAAAGGAGCGATGCCGGCAATAAGGGTGCGGCAACTAAGAAAGGCAAGAGTCAGAACACATGGCTTAACGAACTGCGCTACGGCAGGTCGATATCGGTGGAATTTTTCAAGAGCAACGCCTGGTTGCTATTGATAATCGTGGTGGCGGTGATAGCCCTGATAGGGCTTCGCTACAAGACAAAGACAAAGATGTCGGAAATAAAGAAGCTGAATACCGAGTTGACCCGCGCAGAGAGCGAGAAGCTTCAGGAGAAGTCGGCATACATGTCGCTGATACGCGAGACAGAGATGCGCCGCATGGTGCGCGAGAAAGGCCTGCCCCTGGAATTTCAGGAACAGCCACCGTATGAACTCAGCGACGATTAGGAATTGAGAATTTTGAATTTTGAATTTGGGAGAATGAAATAACGGGATTTCGATGGCTGCTAAAAAGAATAATAAGACAACAATATTATATCGCTACGGACTTATCACCATCTTGTTTGTGGCGTTTGGGGTGGTGATTATGGGCAAGCTCTTCGACACTACGGTGATCGAAGCGAGCGATTGGAATGCGCGTGCCAAGGCAGAGCTGTCGCGCATCGACACCATAGCCCCTGAAAGGGGCAACATACTCTCAGACAACGGCAACATCCTGGCCTGCAACCTGAGAGTCTACGATATACTCCTGGACTTGCGTCACGACCAGTTCAAGAAGATGAAAGTGTTGCCATGGAGGTCAATCGACTCCTTGGCCGACTCACTTGACCGGTATTATCCGCGCATCGCTGACTTAATGTCGCGCCCAGCCGACACTATAAAGAAATATTCGTGGCACGCCAGACTCAAGAAAGAGTTCGAGCGTCCGGACTCCTTGCGTAAGCGAGCGTTGCGAATCTGCCAGAAGAAGACACTTGAAGATTATGACAGGATACGCAACTTCCCGTTGCTCAAGAACATGAAAGGCCGGGGGTCTCGCTTGCCACTCTACAAGACAGGGCGCAACATGCGCATCTACCCCTACGGCAAGATGGCTTACCGCAGCATAGGGCGTGTTAACGAGAACTTCAAGACACGTCAGATACATGGCTACTCAGGACTTGAGAAGTTTTTGGACACACTGCTGTATGGCAAGCCCGGGTTGGCGAAGAAAGTGGCTCTCACCAATGGCATAACCAACTGGGTCAGCACGCCGCCTCAGCGAGGCTTCGATATACACACCACTATCAACATCGACCTTCAGGATATGCTCGAAGAGGAGCTTCACAAAATCTGCAAGGATGCCAATGCGGAGTGGGGCACGGCAGTCCTTATGGAGGTCAGCACGGGTGAGATTAAAGCGATAAGCAACATAGAGCGACTTGAGAACGGCACCTACGGCGAGGCCTTGAATCGGGCTGTGCTGCCGTTCGAGCCGGGTTCGGTGATGAAACCGATATCGCTGATGATAGCCTTTGAAGATGGATTGGTGCACAGCGTTAACGACATGGCTGATTGCAGTCCGTTTATGAAGACGAGTGACCCACACGGCGGTGGTATGAAGACGATGAAGCAAGTGATAGAGCAATCGTCAAACACCGGTATAGCGCGAGTGATATTCAGGGGCTATTCACAGCATCCCGAGAAATTTTATGACAGGCTCAAGGGCTTGGGCTTTTTCGAGCCGATGAACTCAGGTATCGCCGGAGAGCAGACACCACGCATCAGGCGACTTACCGACAAGGACTCCAAAGGTCGCAATATAACGATGACAGCGCGTCACCTTGACTTGGCACGCCAAGCCTATGGCTACAACACCGAACTGCCACCGCTCTTCACACTCTCGGTCTACAACGCAATAGCCAACAACGGCAAATATGTCAGGCCACACTTGGTGCGCAGTCTAATCGATGAGAACGGACGCGACTCTGTGCTCAAGATAGACTACATACGCGACAGCATCTGCTCCGCAGCCACGGCACGCAAGGTGCGCGAATGTATAAAAGAGGTGGTGTGGGGCGACCACGGCACTGCTCGCTTGGTGCGTGACGACCGTGTCTGCGTGGTTGGCAAGACAGGCACAGCCTATCCGGTGGAGAAAGGTGTCTACAACACCTCGAAGCGACGCTACGCGTTCGCCGGCTTCTTCCCATATGACCATCCGCAATACAGCTGTATTGCCCTGGTGCTCGGCAATGCCGGCAACTCAGCAAACCGCACCTCCGGACAGGTGGTGAAAAACATGGCCATCAAGATGTATTCGCGAGGTATGCTCAACAACGCATCGACCTATACATCAGAGAAGAAAGAGAGCAAACCTACACTGTCGGCATCGACAGGCAACGGGTTCACAAAGACAGCCGGAGCATTGGGTATAACAGGACTCAAACAGATTAAAGGTAACGCTCAGAAAGGGAGCGGCGTGCCCGACGTCAGGGGCTATGACGTGACCTCGGCAGTGCGCATATTGGAGAGCTGCGGGCTCAACGTAAGCACCAACGGCTCAGGGCACGTGGTGGGGCAGAGCATCGCGCCAGGCTCCGCATTACGGCGCGGTGCGCACATCATGCTGACACTTCGGAATTAGGAGTTAGTAATTAGGTGGGGATACAAACTTACGGAAATTAAAATTGGCACCAATATATGGAAATCAGACATAATCTTAGAGAGCTTCTTAGCGACCTTAAGGTGCTTGAAGTGATAGGAGAAAGTGATCAAGAGATAACCGGAATCACGAGTGACTCACGCCAGGCCGGAGAGGGAAGCCTCTTTGTGGCAGTGCGTGGAGTGGTGACCGACGCTCATAAATTCATACCCGGCCTTAAAGGCAAAGGGGTCTCGGCAGTGGTATGTGAAGAGCTGCCCTCCAAAGAAGACCTTGATTCGGCCACCACCTATGTGAGGGTTGCTGACAGTGCAGACGCTTTGGGACGCTTAGCCTCGTCGTGGTATGGGCATCCGTCGTCGCATCTGAAACTGGTAGGTGTGACCGGCACCAATGGCAAG
>CAJUIJ010000233.1 GCA_910586175.1 uncultured Muribaculaceae bacterium
GTCCTATTAGTCCTATTAGTCCTATTAGTCCTATTAGTCCTATTAGTCCTATTAGTCCTATTAGCCCTATCAGCCCTATTAGCCCTATCAGCCCTATTAGCCCTATCAGCCCTATTGAGCCTATCAGCTCTATAAGCCTTGTCAGAGGGTGGGTTTGCCTAAGGAGCGGACGCGGAGGGCAAATTCTTCGCGGGGTATCGCTGCTTTGTTGCGGGTGCGCTGGCGGGTGTTGTAGACTGTCTGGACCGAGCAGTGCAGGAAGCGGGCTATCTTCACTGAGTCGTTGAGTCCGAGCCTTACGAGGGCGTAGATGCGCAGTTCGGTGGTCAGGGTGTCAGATTTTTTCAGCGATATCTGTTCCTCTTCGCGTAGAAGGGTGTTGAAGTCGGCCACAAAGTCGGGGTATAGTTGCAGGAAAATCTTGTCGAAGTTGGCATAGAGCTGCTTTATTTCTTCGTAAGATAGTTCGGGCGAGTTGACGAGTTGCATGGCTTGTTCGAACTTGCGAGCGGTGAGCAGCTTGTGTATATTGGCCCTGAATTCCTCATGGCTTGAGATATAGTTGGAGCATATGGTGAATATGTTGGCTATATATTGCTCCTTGGAGTCGTTGATTTCGGAGAGCTGGCGTGCGGTGTTGTGGGCGGTTATGTATGATTCGTGCAGCTTCTCGTTGGCCAAATGAAGTTGGCTGCGTATGCTTTGAAGTTCATCCACTTTCGAGCTCAACGCGGCGTTGGCCTCGCTGAGGTTGATTCGTGATGCTTTCAACTTCTTGTTTTGACGTAATATATATAGCACGGAGGCAATCAGGATGGCGAGTACGAATATGAGGATGTAGATGTATATGCGGTTAAGTTTGGTCTGATGTTCGATGCTTTCGTTTATGGCGCCGAGAGTCTTGCGTTGCAGCTCGGCGAGTCTGCCTGTGCGCACACGACTCTTGTATTCTTTGGTCCAGGATATGCAGTAGTTGAGGTAGAAGTTTGCGTGTTCGTAGTCTCCGAGGTCGTAAAGAAGTTGCACCACTTCTTCGAGCGAGGCTATTTCCTTGTTGCTTGAGCGAACGTCGGCTTGTGCGGAGAGGATTAGATATTTCAGGTATTTCTCGCTGTCACCGATCCGTTCGTAGAGTTTGGCGAGCACCCAGGCATCCATCGCGTTACCACGGGTGGAATAATCGTAGGAGTCTACTCTGTTGCGGACAATGGGTATTGCTTCGGCTGCTTCCTTTTTGGAGGAGAGGCTGCTCCATCCCATTAGCCATATGAACTTGGGGTTGTCGGGGGTGATGCTTTTGCGGGCATTCTTCAGAAGGCTGTCCATTTGCATGGAGTACATCCGGGTGTTGTCGTATCTGCGGTCGAGGTATTGGTCGCGGTGGGTGGAGAGGAAGAGCATCCGGTCGCAATATTGGAGGGCGAGCCGGGTGGATAGGGAGTCCGGATTTATGCGAGCCAGCAGGTTTTCAGCTTCGGTAAGCATGCCGGTGGCTGAATATATGTAGGCTTTATTTAGCTCCATCTCATCGACAAGGTCGCGACGGTTGAGCTGGTGTGCAAGGTTTATGGCGCGGTCGGCGTAATACATGGCCGAATCGGAATCGTAGGCACAGTATTCGTCATAAAGGTCCGATACAATCCAATATCTGTGGGCTGCATCGGTGTTGGCGTTATATTTTTTGCGCAGGGCGGAAATCCTTTCTTCCTTTTGCTCCACAAAAGTGTGTGAATGCGTGAGCAGTGAGTCCAAGGTGGTAATCTCACGTTTGATTTCGGGTGTAAATAATGAGGGGGTGCTCTTGTTGGCGAGGCAGAACGTTGGCATAAATGTAGCCAATAATATAAAAGTGAGAGTAAGAGGGATGTCGGTCAGTCTGTTCATGGAGTTCATAATATGCAAAAGTAGCAATAAAAATCGAGGGTGCAAAATAAAACCTCTTGGTTGCGTTAAAAAGTTGATTAGTAGGGTAGGGAGAGGGTAAAGTTAAGGCACCCCTTGTTTTTTGGGGTGCCTTTGGGTTGGTTTCGTTATGACATGATGGTGTTATCTTTTTAGTTCTGTGGTTCGCCGTAGGCGTTGGGGGCGGGGTTACCGGCAGTGAGTTCGAGCACGAGGAGCCAGATGCCGCCGATCACGGGGATAAGGCTGATGAATACCCACCATCCGCTCTTGTCAACATCGTGGAGACGGCGCACTGCCACGGCGAGGCTGGGGAGAAGGAGGGCGAGAGATACGAGACCTGAAAGGATTGTTGAGCCGGTCTTGCCGATGATTGCTCCGATGATTCCGATCACGAATCCTACGATTACTGTGAAGAGGACAAACCACCAGAATTCTGAACGGGATGCCCTGCCGTTGAAGTCAGCGTACTTGTTGAGGCAGGTTTTGATTGCTTCTTGAAAAGTCATGATAAATATAGAATTTTAGTTAAACATTGATTATAAGAAAGAAGTGGCCTTTTTATAGATTATTTAGGCCACTCTTTTACTTATTAATGCAAAGTTAACAAAAAAGTTGAAAAAAGTCTTATAAAATGTTTCCAAAAATTCATTTTAACATTAAAATGAATTTTCTGGTTCTTTGTGTCGTCGCCGGAGGCTCCTCCCTCCCGGTGGCTTTGCGTCGGCTTTCCCTTTTATGGTCGTCGCCGGAGGCTCCTCCCTCCCGGTGGCTTTGCGCCGGCTTTCCCTTTTATTGTCGTCGCCGGAGGCTCCTCCCTCCCGGTGGCTTTGCGCCGGCTTTTTCTTTTTTGGTGCCGGCGGCGCCTCCTCCTCCCCAGTGCGCGATGCAACGTCGCGAAGCCACCGGGAGGGAGGAGCCTCCGGCGACGACAGCCCTTGTTCCTGACAAAATAGGGAACGGGCAACATGCCTTAGCATATTGCCCGCTTAGATGATGTGCGACTCACGTCGGAATCTCTCTGGTTTCGATTAAGGTCAATTTAATCAATTACCC
>CAJUIJ010000234.1 GCA_910586175.1 uncultured Muribaculaceae bacterium
CTGAATCACTGCGAGGTTCCAGCTCACCTGAGTGCCGGGTGTCACATCCTCCTCATCATCCTTGCGCTGGGGCAGCTTGTAATATATCTCGTTGAGCTCGGCAGCGGTGAGGCTGTTGCCGTTGAGATAGATGGTTTTCAGTTCTGAGTTGGCTGAAAGGTCAATGCTGTGTATGTCGTTGTTGTCGAAATAGAGACTCGCAAGGTTCTTGTTGGCAGTCACATCAAGCGCGGTGAGCTTGTTGTCACCCACATTGAGGCTAATCAGCTGCGGGTTCTTGCTGAGGTCGATGCTCGTGATTTCGTTGCCCTGCACCAATAGCTCTTCGAGCAGTGGATTATTGGTGACATCGAGGCTCGCAAGGTTATTGTTGGCAGCCTTCAACACGTAGAGCTGCTCATTTTTGCTGAGGTCGATATAGCTGATTTCATTACCCTTTATGTCGAGATATTGGAGCTTGGGCATGTTGGAGACATCGATGCTCTTGAGCATGCTGATACCCTCGTCGCTGTCGCCGAAGCCGTCGCTGTATGCCTCGAGCCAGAGCATATCCTTGTTGTTGCTGAGGTCAACGCTTTTCAGGTTGGTGTAGCTGATGTCGAGTACCTGCAATCCGGGCACCTGAGAGAGGTCAATCTCTGAAATCGGGTTCCAGTAAAGATTGAGGTTCTTGAGGTCGGGGCAGTTTGATAGGTCAATGCTCTTCACATGGTTGTCCCACAGGCCAAACACATCAGCAGCATCGCCGAAGCTCTCAAGGTTGATGGCGGCTATGTCACCATATATCGTAACGGTCGAGCCTGCGGCTGTGCCATCGATGCGTGTGCCCTTGATTTCGGGCGAGTTCTGGTTATATCCGTATTGGTTGTCATAAGGCATGCGTGTGCCTGTGCCCCAATCGATATCTATTTTGCCGTTGTTGGCGATGGTGTTGACCACGAATGAGAGTTCCTGACCGGGGTCTACGGTGAAGCTGAGTGAACTTTCTGCACCTGAGAAGTTTACCTTTACGGTGGCAGGGTCATGAGTCACGACCCACTGGTCTTTGACCGTTTCTCCGTTGATGGAGATGCTGTTGAAGCGTTTTCCCTCATCCGGATATACGTATACGTAGAAAGGAACCCCTTTTGCAACAGCGTTCTTAACAGAGTTTATATGTTGGTAATAAGGAGCTTTGGGTTGAGCTACTACAAACTTTCCACCTTCGGTCTGAAATTCATCGAGGTCATAGTCAATGCTCATACCCATGTTGGGATAAAGGCGGTCGAGCGTTCCCGAAATTTTGTTGCCTGTAAGAGTGGCACCCTCGAAAGTCACTGCCAATGATTCGTGGGTCACCGAGCCATCACCTCTTGTGTCGCAACGCCATTGCATATCCTGACTCTCGGCGTATGCAATGTCTGCACGTGAGGCATCGGTGCCTTCGAGCAGAAGGTTGGGAGTTTTCGAACCGTAATCGTTAGATTTGGCTACCGGGAGTGTGTGGATAGTGTAGTCCACAGTCTCGGAGGTCATCTTCTTGTTGTTGCGCAAGTCCACAAGCGACATGCGTCCAGGCTGAAGGCCTCCGAAATCCACGAACTCAAGGTTAGTGTTGGCGGCCTCGAATGTCTTCAGATAGTAAGAGTCATGAAGATCGGCTCTCGATATCGGGTTGCCGGTGATATTAATATCTTGAAGCGACGTTAGCTTGCGGAAGTCAATCGCCGGAATGGAGTTTCCCTCTACATTAAGTGTCTGCAACGATTTGTTGTTGGCGAGGTCGATAGCCTGCAGACGGTTGTTTGCTAAAAATAGAGAACGTAGCAAGGGGTTTTGCGAAACGTCTATGCTCTCTATGCGACAGTTGGATGCCGAAAGGCTTTCCAATTCCGGACACTTGGTCACATCAAGGTCTGCAATCATCGTATTGTTCGACACATTGAGAGAGTGAAGTTTCGGATAATCCCCGAGCGCAAAAGGGTCTGTGTCGGCCACTGTCATGAGGTTATTGTTGGCCAGATCGAGCGATGTCAGTGCCGGCAACGATACAGGATAGAAGTGAGCGAGATCGCAATTGTTCAGATTGATTTGCTGTAGGTTGGGGCGAGATTCCTCAGGAAGGCAAATAAACACAGAGCCAAGTTGCGGACAGTCGTTGGCTGTGAAATACTGCAATGCCATGAGGCTGCTGAGGTCAAGTGCCCCTATGTCTGAATTGTTCGAAAGGCTCAGCGACCACAAAGTCTCGCCTGCATTTTCGAGAGAGAGTGAAGGGTTGTTTGTGGCGGAGTTCTTAAGGTTGTTATTAGAAAGTGTGAGCTGTTCGAGCGGTGTGATAGTTGCTAGCTCGAAACTTGTCAGTTTATTCTTGCCGAGGTCGAGATTCTTAAGGTCTGTGCAACCCTCGAAACGAGCGCTTGTGAGGTCAGCCTCATTCCATGTGAGTTCTGTCACGAAACCTTTGATTGTGATTGTTTCACCTTCGATTGTACCCTCAATCCACCTGGTCCAGGCCCCTTGCGAGGGGTCTACAGTGTATTTCACGAATACACCATTACCCCAGTCTATTTCAAGTGGGGATGTTGCAGATTTCACGTTTGGAAGCAACTTTGTGCTTTTGCCGGGTTCGGCAGACGTGGTTAGAGTGATAACGCCCTGGCTGAAAGCCAAAGAAGCGGTGCCAAAGAGGAAGGCCAGACTTAGTAGTGTCTTCTTCATAAAGCTGATAAAAATTAAAGATTGATTATGTGCTTCCGGATTATTGTGTCGTCTTCAAGAATTATAAATCAGTGTTATAAAGCGATGTTAAGACAAATCCGGTTTGTGTGAATGAAACTGCTATTAATTTATGTACGATAAAACGTGCCAACAAATGTAATGTTAATAATCTTATAATGCAAATTTTGAAACTGTTTTTTGCAAATTTTGAATTTTTTTGAAAATATAGTGATTAAAAGATTTTTCAAAACGAT
>CAJUIJ010000235.1 GCA_910586175.1 uncultured Muribaculaceae bacterium
CAGCAAAAAGTGTCATAACATATAGAACGCAAAACCACCGAATTTATTAAAGCTTGTTCTTTTATTGTGGTCATATAGTAGTCGTCGCCGGAGGCTCCTCTCTCCCGGTGGCTTCGCGCCCGCTTTTCTCCTCGCGAAGCCACCGGGAGAGAGGAGCCTCCGGCGACGACTATAAAAAAAGGGACGCCAAAGACGTCCCTTAAATTCTAATTCTATAATCAGGTCCTGAATATGATAACTCTGACCTAATGCTTACTTTACGATAACCTTTGAAACCTTGTCACCCTGACGGCAGATCACGAGAGAACCGCTCTGAGGCTCAGCCACGCGGAGACCCTGGATTGTGAAGTACTCCACAGGTGCGTTGTCGGATTCTACGGCCACGTTATTCACACCGCTATGTGCAAGCGATACTGTAATCAGAGCTTCTGTTTTATTGCCGTAGTACAAACCATTGCTTGTAGAAGCATAGAGCAACAGGCTCTGTGCAGGAAATGAGAATACAGCTTTCTCATCATCTACTGTAAGGGTAGCGCGCAATGATTCCTCGGCTGTCTCATTATTCAAGTTGCTTAAATACTGGTCATTCAATATATAATAAAGCCCATCTTCTGCTCCACCATTAATTTTGGTTGAAGTCATCGGCAACTCAACATTTTGTGAATCAGTTGCGTCAAGTTCGATATCAGGTGATGTGGCATTGAAATTCAGAGCTGTAAAAATACCCTTCAAAGCAGTCTTAACCTTGAACTTAGTGGCATCCTCAGTGGCCACATAAACTTCAGTCTCATAATCTGCTGCGGTCTTACCGAAACATCCGAACAACCAATCGCCCGACATTGTTGCCTTACCATAAAGTGTCCAAGGATCCTTATATTCTCCGCCGGGAAGCACCAGGCAACCTGCGTCCTCTCCTCCGATATACCATGCTTCAGGGTCAGTATCGTATGAACTATCCTCCGGAGCATTAGGCCAATTCAGCACCAAAGATTTCGCCGGAAATGTTATAATACTGTTTTTCAATGTTGGAACTAAATCGGGGACTCCGGCAATTATCTCATCGGCTGTAAAACCCTGATCATCCTGAAACACCCATGTCTGAGATGCTATGTATGTTTCATTGTCAACCTGATCGTTGATACCAGTGTACTGCTTCGGCACAAAAACGCAATCCGGATTCGATGCATCCACAATCAAAGCCTGAGTGTCTACTTTAAGTATGTCTGCCCAAACACCAACTGCCTTATATACGCCTTTGTGTCCTTCAGCCTCATACACTTTTACCGGCATCAAGTCGGTAGATGCATCATAAGTGCCGGCAATGGCAGATGACTGATACTTTCCATCACCGATAAGAGTCCATGTATACTTTTCATACTCACTGATATCAGCACGGGTCTTGCGAGCTTCGCCGGCTACACCCTTACGAACTTTAATTGTCGTTGCTGACTTATCAACCTGTACACCTTTAACCGATGCAACATTTACTCCGGCCACACCGCTCACCGATGCAGCTGCAACAAGTGCTAAAGTAAAAAATTTCTTCATAAGATTTATATTTTAGTTAAACACTAATAAATTGTTCACTTGAAAATCACATTGCCGCCCAAAATGTCAATCCTGATAAGAATCACCAACCGACAACAGCAATCAAACTATCGTTAGCAAAAATATAATTTTTTTTTTAAACTGCCAAAAATTTCTAAAATATTCCAAAAATATTTAACAAACTGGCTCGGCAAAGCATATTATTTATTATTCACTTTTTAATCATTCATTATTCATTGTTAATTTTTCATTATATCAGTGGTCGTCGCCGGAGGCTCCTCTCTCCCGGTGGCTTCGCGACGTTGCATCGCGCACCGGGAAGGAGGAGGCACCGACAACGACCTAATTCCAAATTTGGTTTGTCCGAATCAATGATTTTAGCTAATTTTGCATCAGTTTATTCAATTAGCTTTAGCGATGGAAAATACCCTTACAAAGACCGACTTCAATTTTGCCGGTCAAAAGTCCGTTTACCACGGCAAAGTGCGCGACGTATATGACATAGACGGTGATAAGCTCGTGATGGTCGCTACCGACCGTATCTCCGCTTTCGACGTAGTGCTACCCGAAGGAATCCCTTACAAGGGACAGGTGCTCAACCAGATTGCCGCCCACTTCCTCGATGCAACCTCCGACATTATCGAAAACTGGAAACTCGACGTGCCCGACCCCATGGTGACCATCGGCAAGAAATGCGAGCCGCTTAAGATTGAGATGATCGTGCGCGGATACATAGCGGGTAGTGCATGGCGCGACTATGCTGCCGGAGCACGCGAAATCTGCGGCATAACCCTCCCCGAAGGCCTCCGCGAGAACCAAAAGCTCCCCCATCCCATTCTCACCCCGACCACCAAGGCTGACGCAGGTCACGACCAGAATATATCGCACGCCGAGATTGTGGCCCAAGGCATCGTGAGCGAGGATATTCTCAACCAAGTGGAGACTTATGCACTCGCACTCTTCGAGCGTGGCACCGAAATGGCAGCCCGTCAAGGCCTGATTCTCGTAGATACCAAATATGAATTCGGCATCTATGATGGTAAAGTGATTCTCATCGACGAGATTCACACCCCCGACTCCTCCCGCTATTTCTATGCTGAAGGTTATGAAGAACGTCTTGCAGCAGGCGAACCCCAGCGTCAGCTCTCCAAGGAGTTCGTGCGCCAATGGCTCATCGAAAACGGCTTCATGGGCAAACCGGGCCAGACAGTTCCCGAAATGACACCTGAATACTGCGACTCAGTATCCAAGCGTTACATAGAGCTTTACGAACACATAACAGGCACAAAATTCTGCCCGGCAGCCAACGAAGGCAACCTCGCAGCAAGAATAGAGGCCAACGTAAAAGCAGCGCTTTCTTAAGTAATTAATAATGAATAATTAATAATGAAT
>CAJUIJ010000236.1:0-2187 GCA_910586175.1 uncultured Muribaculaceae bacterium
AGAAAATATAAAAAGAAAAAACATTTGCTTAAAATTAAATTGAACACCTACTTATGCAAATGTGGAGATAAGTTCGCATGCAATTGCCGTGGCTTCTGCATGGGTATCCACGAAGTCTTGGAGCGTCGGCTTATATATATAAGGAGTGCGCTCCATGGTTTTGGTAACGAGCCGGGGCATGTCTACGAAGCGTAGGCGTTCGTGCAGAAATGCATCAACGGCCACTTCGTTGGCCGCATTCATCACGCACGGCGCATTGCCACCCTTGGCAATTGCATCGAATGCGATTCTTAGCATCGGGAATCGCTCCATGTCCGGCTCCTCAAATGTGAGCGTATTGTAAAGTGCGAACGAAAGTGGTTCAGCCTTCGACTCCAGTCGCGTGGGATAACCCAGGGCGTAGCGAATGGGCAGGTGCATGTCGGGCACCCCGAGTTGGGCCTTGACCGAACCGTCGCAAAATTCCACCATCGAATGCACCACCGACTGTGGATGAACAAGTATCTTGATCTTGTCTGGCGGACAATCGAACAGCCAGCGGGCCTCTATCATCTCGAAGCCTTTGTTCATCATTGAGGCGGAGTCAATTGTCACTTTTGCTCCCATGTTCCAGTTGGGGTGACGGAGTGCATCGGCCGCGGTCACAGTGGCCATCTGCTCCCTTGTGTATGTCCTGAAAGGACCTCCGCTGGCCGTCAGCAGTATGTTGCGCATACGGCTGCGATCTTCCCCCACGAGACATTGGAATATGGCTGAATGCTCACTGTCTACCGGCACGATCTCCACCCCGTGCCTTGATGCGAGGTCGGTAATCAGTTCCCCTGCCACCACAAGGGTTTCCTTATTGCTCAGTGCTATACGCTTGCCGCTCTCTATGGCCTTGATGGTAGGCACAAGCCCGCTGTAACCCACCATGGCAGTAACCGTGGTGTCGGCTTCGGGCATCGCTGCTATTGAGGCCACGGCCTCGTCGCCGGCCTCCACGCTTATCGGCAGGTCGTGCAGGGCTTCGCGAAGTCGCTCATGACAAGATGTGTCAGCTATGGCTACGCGCAGCGGCATCGCTTCGCGGGCCTGCTTTGCCAACAGTTCCCAATTCTTGCGCGCCACCAGGCCTGCCACTTTGAAGCGGTCAGGATACTCCTTTATTATATCGAGTGTCTGCGTGCCTATGCTGCCTGTGCTCCCGAGCACCACTATGTTGCTTGATTGTCGTGTCATTTCTGATGAATCATTATGAAGTTGTTTAAACAACTTCTATATTTAGACTATTTGCCGCGCGGAGCTTCGAAGCTCTCTCCGAGTGAGCTATGTCTGTGACTGGTGTTATCCAAATAGTCGTATGGCACGAGCGCCATGCCGTTGTGCCACATCCGCACGCTTATTTTTCTTGCCCCATGCTTGTCGGGCGAAGGGGCAAGCGCCAAGGTCTGACCGGCGTTTACGATGTCGCCCATCCCCACCAATGGTGTGCCCGTAGAACCATATGAGGTTACGAATCCGCGTCCATGCTGCACTGTCAGCACGTAGCCCTTCTCTGCCCCCGACTTATAGATGGCTATCACTGTGCCGTCGGCCACACTGTGTACGCTCTCGTCGGGCGATAGTATCACCTCGCCTACGGTTTGTGTGCGGGAGGCAGATGTGAATACTCCTTCAGTGGTGATGGGGGAGAACGATACGCCGTCGGCCGCCAGTGGGGCGAGCACGGAGATATTGAAACGCTCGCGCTCCTCCATGCTGCTCACGAACTTCTGCTCCAGTGCGCTCGCCGTGCTGAGGGAGTCGGATGCAAGTTCGCGCGACACTATCTCCACGCGCGCCGAGTCGCCCGGTGTGCGCTCAGTGTCAGTGACGGTCATGAAGTTGCGTATGAACTGTTCATTCTCTTCATATGCTTGCATGAGTGAGTCGAGACGAAGCAGCCCATCTTCAGTGGCCGAACGTTGTGACTCCTTCATGTAGCCCGGCAACAATGTGCGAAGTGGCGTGAAAGCTATGAGCATACCTGACACCGCTAACGTCACCACTACCCATGTCAATATCAATGCGGCAATGCGCACCCTGGTGGTGCGAATGGTCAGCACCTCTGTGAGGTGAGACTCATCTTCCACTGTTATTTTGTAGATGCGATGTTGGCTTGTACTCTTTTTCATGATGGGCATTGCCGTTGATGAGGGCTATAAT
>CAJUIJ010000236.1:2197-2883 GCA_910586175.1 uncultured Muribaculaceae bacterium
GCTGAGCATTTTCACCTCTCGCACTGCGCGGTCTGCGGCAAGCATTTCCGCGACATCCCGGACAAGAGTGGTATCGGCGTCGGCTTCCATAATCACAGTGAACCCGAGGCCGCCGCGCAAATCATCGCCCAGAGCGCGGGCGCATATGCCGGTCATTGCCGAAAGACCAAGCAGCACCAGAACGAGGCACACACTCACAATGGATGTGATGCGTGAGCCCATGGTGGAAATTTTCTTCAATTTTTTTGTCGACATTGTCATTTAGTTGAGAATACGTCGCGGAGTTGCCGCTGGCGCATTTCAATCCCAAATTCGTGCAAAATTAGCAAAAAAATCCTTATTATAATATGAATTAATGTTCGATTATGATATGATTTGCTTCTCACATTGCCCAATCCTCCATCAATATGTCCCTGTCTTGCCACATTAATCGGTGATACTATATTGCCCATCCCCTCTAAATTAATGCACAAATCAAAAAAAAAGTGTAATTTTCTTTGTGATTCGGAATAATTATGTAACTTTGCAAAAAGTTTGTTAAAACTGATTAACGCTTTTTAACAAATTCGCACTTCGATATCGCTCTTGTTACATGAGAATGAGTTGGTTGGGACATAGATTCATTGTAATATCCGCTGATTTGTCAAGTGATAGAAATTAACAACAAGTAGATATCGGTCGAAATC
>CAJUIJ010000237.1 GCA_910586175.1 uncultured Muribaculaceae bacterium
TTATATATGAGTTCTACTTACTTAGTTTCGGGTACGCCCTCCATCACAACCTTGATGAAGTTCTGACCATTATAGAGAGACTTCATGAACTTGTTGAAGTCTGCGAGAGTCAGATTCTCGATGGCAGCCTTATGGCCGGTGATGTTGTCAAAGCCGCGGTCGTAAGCAAGAATGTTGTTTGCCCAGTAAGAGTTTGAGCGGACATTGATTTCATATTGCTTCATCACAGCTTCGCGAGTCTTGTTGAAGTCAACTTCTTTCGCACCCTCGTTGAGGAGCTTCATAGTCTCATCATAAGAACGCTTGATCATTTTATCCTGCACATCAGAATTTGTCTGTACAACTGAGATGAGACTCCATAGACCTGTGTAAGGATTAAGAGAAGCATAAGCATAAGGGCTGTAAGAGCCACCCTCTTCTTCGCGGAGAGTTGCAGTGTAGATGTTGCTGAGGATATCTCCCACGAGACTTACCTTTACGGAGTTCTCAATATTGTACGGGAGGTTGCTGCCGTTAGCATTTGTCATAATCATTGTAGAGGGAGCCTGCATCGGCTGCTTGAACACATTGTCAACCTTACCTGACACCGGTTTGATAGAAGACTTTTCGGTCATCGCCGACTTTTTGCCCTTGGAGGGAAGCGATGCGATGTAGGTTTCTACAAGAGGTTTGAATGTGGCCATATCCACGTTGCCGGTGAAGATGAAGGTAAAGTCAGCGGCATTTGCCACAGCCTCCTTGTAGAGTTCCATCTCGCGGGCATAGTTTCCTGCTTCGAGCAGCTTAACGGTAACGGGCTGGAACATCGGGTTGTCACCATAGGTAGTGCTGCTTACTGTATTGCGGAATACGAACTCAGGATTGTTCTCCATATTGCGGAGCATTGCCTTAGCCTGATCCATCTGAGTGTTATATGCAGCCTCATCGGCAGAAACCTCAGTGAACGAAGCATAAAGGAGTTCCATGAAAGTCGGAAGGTCCTTGACAGTAGACTTACCCTCAAACTCATTGATGGTATTTCCTACAACATATCCTAAAGATACGTTCTTGCCTGCAAGATACTTCTGAAGTTTCACCTGGTCGAAGTTACCGATCTTGGCGGTGTCGTACATATCACCAACAAGAAGCACGTTGGCTGCATCAGCTGCGGCATAAGCACGTTTACCACCCTCCATATAAGCATCCATAATGATTTCGTCTTGCTTGAAGTCAGTAGGCTTGACGATAACCTTTGCACCATTGGAAAGAGTGAACACAGTAGTGCCAAACTCGCCGGCCTTCTCACTTGTTATTTTGCCGGCTTTGGGAGCTTTATTGATCAGCGGATCAGTAATCACTTCATCTACATAAGCCTCATACTGAGCGTTGAGTGCATTCTGAAGAGAGCCAACCATTTCTTCTTTGGTCACGACCTTCATACCACCATCTTTAGTAGGTTCTGCCACGACAATGACCTGATTTTCGGGTGTAAGGACTTCGCCCACCATCTGGTTAATAGCCTGCACAGGGAGCATGGGGAGCATCTGCTGCATGAGCTTGTATTCAGTCTCGATGCCGGGAGCCGGGTCATTATCTACGAAGTGACGGCAAAGTTCCTTGCCAAGGGCAGAAGTCTTTGTATTGTTGCGCTCGTTGTAAGCTTTCTCATACTGAGAGAGGAGCTGGTCGCGCGAACGCACGAGCTCAGACTGCATGAAACCGGTCTTGCAAGCCTGGGCCACAATGCCGAGAGCCTGCTCATAAGCAGTCTTTAAATCATCTTTAGCTATAACCTGAAGGCTGAATGCAGACTTGGTGCCTGACATAAGGAAGTCTCCAAAATTTACACCTGCCTGTGCATACTTGCACTCGGGTTTCTTTGAAAACTCATCAAGACGATTGTTAATCATATCGCTTATCAGCACTTCAATAGCTTGCTCCGAAACGTAACCCTCAACAGTGTTGCGCATTTCGCGAGGAGTTTTTTCCGACTTGAAGAATACCATCACCATAGGGAATTGCATTTCCTTATCGGCATAGTAAGCATAAATCGGCTCCTTATTGTCTGAAATAGTAGGATATGTGCGCGGTGCTGCATTCTCAGGCATGGGGATGGTAGAGAAAAGTTTGATAACTTTCTGCTCCATTTCATCCACATTGAAGTCACCGACAATCACAATGCCCTGCTGATCGGGACGATACCATTTATGATAATAATCGCGAAGTGCCTTTGGAGAGAAATTACGAACAATTTCCATCTTACCGATAGGCATCTGCTGATATTGATACTCTTGGTAGATAGTGGGTAAGATAGTTTCCCACATACGCTGGAAACCGGTATTGCGCATGCGCCACTCCTCTTCAATCACGCCACGCTCGGCATTGATCTCATCTTCCTCGAGAAGAATGCTTCCACTCCAGTCATGAATAGCAAGAAGCACGCTATCCATAAGAGCCTTATCGGTGGTCGGCACATTGTCAATGTTATAGACAGTTTCATCAAAACTGGTATAAGCATTGATGTCTGCTCCGAAACGTATACCTTTCGCCTGAAGATAATTCAGCATATTCTTACCCGGGAAGTTCTTAGTGCCGTTAAAGGCCATGTGCTCCAGGAAGTGAGCGAGACCGAGCTGCTCAGGTGTCTCAAGAGTGGAACCGACCTTCTGTGCAATATAGAAGTTGGCGCGCTCCTTGGGCTCCTCATTGTGGAGAATGTAATAATTTAGACCATTAGGCAGAGTGCCATGCTTTACTGCCGGATTCAGCGGAAGCGGAGTCTGCGCCAATGATACTAAAGCAGAGGCCGCAATCACTGCGATACTTAGAATCTTTTTTAACATAGAAATTCTTTTTTGGTGTTATGTTGTAAAATTATAAA
>CAJUIJ010000238.1 GCA_910586175.1 uncultured Muribaculaceae bacterium
CCAAAATTCGACTCTCCAAAGTTAATTTTTCGCCAAAATTCAACTCTCTAAAGTTAACTTTTTGCCAAAATTCAACTCTCCAAAGTTAATTTTTCGCCAAAATTCGACTCTCCAAAGTTAATTTTTCGCCAAAATTCAACTCTCTAAAGTTAACTTTTTTTTGCCAAAATTCAACTCTCCAAAGTTAATTTTTTGCCAAAATTCGACTTTCTAAAGTTAATTTATTATCTTTGCAAAAACAATATAACGATAAGACATGGAACACCTCATTGCACTTTTCAATAAGAAACTCGCAAACACAAGCCTTGTGTTCAAGCGATATATATATGATGAAATCAACTGGGACAACCAATTGATAGTAATTAAAGGAGCTAAAGGCGTAGGCAAAACCACACTTATACTCCAACACATCAAGGAAGCATTCGACGATTATACCAAGGCTCTGTATGTGTCACTCGACCATATATGGTTTTCCAATCATTCGCTGCTCGAATTGACTGAACGGTTCTACGCTTATGGTGGCACCCACCTGTTTC
This sequence comes from uncultured Muribaculaceae bacterium, assembly GCA_910586175.1. Lineage (GTDB taxonomy): Bacteria > Bacteroidota > Bacteroidia > Bacteroidales > Muribaculaceae > Lepagella. Next base: position 537 of record CAJUIJ010000238.1, read on the forward strand.
TTGACGAAGTACATAAATATGAGAACTGGCAAACAGAAGTGAAGAACATCTACGATTTTTATCCGGAGTTGCATATTGTCGCAACCGGTTCGTCGATGCTGCGACTGGAAGGAGCTGTAAAGGGTGATTTGTCGCGACGCGCACGGCAATATGACATGCAAGGCATGTCGTTCCGTGAATTTCTTGAATTCGAAAAGCAAATAAAATTCCCCAAAAAAACTCTGGACGAAATTTTAAAAGACCATTCATACCTCAGTGCCCAACTGACTGCAGGAATAAAAATCTTACCTCATTTCAGGGATTATCTACAGCACGGCTATTATCCATTTTATAAAAGTTCTCACGATGGTTTTATAGAACGACTGCAATCGGTAGTAGACAGCGTGATAGAGGTTGATATTCCTGCCGTAAGCAATATTGAATATTCCACAGTCAGGAAGATGAAACGACTCGTGCAACTCATGGCCTCAAGCACGCCTTACACTCCCAACATCACAACCCTCTGTAAGCAACTCGAATCCTCACGCAATAATGCACTCAAAATGTTGGACATGGCTGATAAGGCAGATATAATGCGCCAGCTATTCACCTCCGAAGGCTTTGGCTCCATGGTGAAGCCTTCAAAAGTTCTATTCAACAATTCCAATCTTGCGTACGCCTTTAGCGGCACCAATATCGGAACCGTCAGAGAATCTTTTTTTGCCAGCCAACTGTCGGTGGCACATGAACTGACAATGCCGGATGCGGGAGACTTCTGCGTTGACAACTGCTATATATTTGAGATAGGTGGACGCAAGAAAGGTTTCAGCCAAATTAAAGATATGCCCGGCAGCTACGTCGCTGCCGACGATATGGAGATTGGAGGCGGCAACAAAATACCGCTATGGCTCTTCGGCCTCCTCTATTAAGAGAAATAGTCATTCCGCCGCAAAAACAACTTTCGCAACAGGAATTGTTAAAATTTTTATCATTTTATTAGATTTTTAAATAAATTATGCTATCTTTGCCATTTTAATCGTCGGTGCGCTTTTGAAACTCGAATTTTTATCTTGCTTTTCAATTTAATGCCAATCGACCATTATAAGCAACATGACGAAAGCGAAATTAAATATTAACAACAATAACTAATCCCACATGCTTATGAGCAAATCAAGACATTTGGTCATGGGGCTTGTGACGAGCCTTGCAGTCGCGACAGCAAGCGCAGCCGATGTTGCGCCTTACTCCTGCGACTTCAACAACAAGATCGCCACAACCAACCATGCCTTCAAAGTGGCATCCAACTGGGGACACATCGTCGACAGCTACGTTGACGACTACGGTGACGAGTCCTGGATGTCTTACAACTATTATGCAGAAGGCGGCTGCGATGATTCCGGATATCTCTATGCCAACAACCAGTATGCCTCAGGCGGCTGGGGCGGATATGATGGACAAGATGTCTACGACCTGCTGGTCACCCCCGAAGTCAAGGGCACCGTGAAAATGAGCGTCAAGTCCAGCCAATGGTCTTGCAAGATTGAAGTCTATTCTATCACTGCAGATGGTAAGAAAGGCACCCTGCTCAAGACGCTCTCAAAAGAAGAAATCGGCAACAACAACGAATGGCAGGAGGTGACACTCGCAGAGGGTCTCGAGAATTACCAACGACTCGGCTTGCGCTGCACCTACGTGGGCATCGACAACTTCACCGCAACTTCGGCCGACATTGAACCCGAGAAGAGCATGGCTTTAGTCAGCGCCGACCCCTCCGCCACCTCCGGTTCCATATACTGGGACGAGCAACCTAACGGCAAGGTGCGCATATGCTACACCGTGACTGTCCAGAACAACGGTGAGGCAGACCTCACACAAGGCATGGAGGGATACTCCATATCCGTGTTCAACGGCAGCTCCAAGGCCGACATCTTCACAGTGGCGGTGCCTCAGGACCTCGCTATCGGCGAAACGTCCGAGGCATTCGAGGTAGCGGCAGAGATTGAACCATCCGCCATCTGGACCAACTCTTACTCATCTTGCAAACTCAACCTGCGTGAGAACCTGAGCAACACAGTTTTGGAACGTGCCTACTCATATTATCACGCCTACGAACCCAAATTCGCATTCCGTCTTGAGGGTTCCAGTTCAACATCAAAACTCTCCGACCCGGTGTCTTTCGGCATGGTGTCTGAAACGAGTTCCAAGTCTTATGAAATCTACAACGACGGCACCGCACCTCTCACCATCGAGAGCATCAGCGTGACCGGTGGTTTCACCGTCAGCGGCACTGCCGACGGTGCGATAATCGATCCAAAGGGTATTTCTCCGGTAGTAATCACACTTC
>CAJUIJ010000239.1 GCA_910586175.1 uncultured Muribaculaceae bacterium
ACCAGAGGGCGCGTGCAGCCATGCTTGCGGCACGCGGCAAGATGCTTCAGGTCAACGCATCGACACAGGACGACTTCCGCCGCCTTCAGGAAGACCTCGGCGCCTTCTACCTCACCCCGTGGGACCAGAGGGTGCGCTCATTCCTCGTGAAGCTTCCCAGCATCACCGAGCACTTCCCCACCGAACCCGGACACCATGACCTCGAGGCGCTCGTAAGCCTCTGGCTCGGCGAGTTCTCGCAGGCCGGCAACACGGTAGGCAGCAAGTTTGACAACGTGGCCAAAGGCTCGTTCGAGTTTGACACCGAGTTCCTGCGCATGTACGATGTCATGTTCGTGCACCGCTTCCAGGATCTCAAGGTGCTCGAGAAATCCTGGATCAACTACCTCAACCGCGAGGGGAGCGACTCGCTGAAGCTCTCATTCGTGGAGTTCATCCTGGTGGAGGTGGCCAAGAAACTGCACAACGAGCGCGAGCTGCGCTGGGTGAACGGTGTGCGCAAGAACCCCGATCCCAACGTAAAAGGCCGGGCCATGGAGGCAGCCGACGGCCTCTACGAATACTTGCGCAAGAAGATCGAGGGCTTCGTGGACTTCAGCGTGACGAGCAAGACCATGGGCAAGACCGTCTACCAGATCAAGCCCTTCGAGCTTCCGCACGTCACCCAGGGCAATATCGGCGAGGTGATATATCAGGGCACGTCGATGATCCCGGCGAAATTCCGCGACACCGGCTCGGTGGTGCTCTACATACCTTCGCACATGATACCGTGGTATGCGAAATACAACGAGATGAAATATGGCCAGAACACGGACTACAAGGCCAACGTATCGTGCGTGCATGAGTTCCCGCAGGTGCGCATTGTGGCAATCCGCAACGCCGACAACCACCGCCGCATGTTCTGGACCATGGAGGGGAACATCAAGACCTACGAGGGGGTGAGCGGCGAGATGTACCGTTTCCGTCTCGAGCAGGAAGACTGGACGCTCAAGGTGTGGAGCGAATGGCGCGAGGGCATCGCAGCCGAGGCCGTGGGTTACAAATATGCCGACAAGTCGGAGATGGATGGCAGCCGCCAGCTCATCTGGGCCACCGACGAGGATATGCCCTCCGACTACTGGCTCGAGGCAGAACCGGGCAGCGACCCCTCCGCGCTGCGCCACAACTCGATTCTCATTCCCGCCCCCGACGGCAAGTTTGAGATTACCGACGTGGAGAACGCCAAGGCCGGCGAGGTGATAAGCCTGAAGGCCGGAGGCGAGGGCATCAGCATCTCCAAGGCCGGCAAGTTCGCCCTCATCACCGCCGACTGGAAGCCCGCCAAGGGCGACACCATCCGGCTGATGAAGCGCGAGGATGGCAAGTTTGTCGAGATAAGCAGGGCCACACCCGTGGCCAACGCATACGAGTTTGAGGCGGATGCAACCACGCCCAGCGTGGCCGGGGCCACAATCTTCGTGACCAACCCCAACACAGCGGCCACTGCCATCACCGACCTCACCGATGCGTTTGAGGGTGTGGTCTACACCATCCACGGCGCCGGCAAGGAGAATGCATCGACCATCGCCGACGGCGGCAAGTTCGCGCTCGACTCCGACATGACTCTCAGCGAGGGCACCTGCATCAAGCTCGTCAAGGCAGCCGATGGCAAGTTCCACGAAGTAGGCAGAATCCAGGATTAACCGTGTGAGTGGCCACGATATTCAGAGCGTGGCCACTCACCCCAAAACTTTAAAGCATGTACGTAAAGAAAGATGTGCCGAGGGAGGCAGTGGCCAGCCCCGGCTTGGGTATCAACCCTAAAGATAAGGTTATCCTTATCGACGTTGACGACATAGCCTCCATGCCCGACACCGACGACAAGGGTGTGGTGATAGCCGACGACATAATAATGAAGGAGGGGTGCTACGCCTTCTGCATATACATGACACCCGGCACCACCGAGGTGACATCGACAGGCGAGGGAGACCCCGACAATATCGGGTTCACGCCGTCGGTGAAGTTCAGCCATCCGGGCAACAGCAAGGAGGTGCGCGAGTTCAAGGTCAACAATGTGAACAGCCGCTTCATCGTGATCGTGGAGTATTGCTCCAACAAGCCCACCGACCTTATCGGCTCTCCCTGCAACCCCTGCTCGCTCACCACGAGCTACACCGGCAACAAGGATGGCAGCTCCAACGAGATCACCCTCACCCAGATTTCAAAGGGCGACGGCATCAAGATCTACGAGGGCAAAATCACCCTCGAAACTGCCGGTGAAACCGGCAGTTGATTAGGCCGGTGGAACCGGGCCGGTGAAACCGGCAGTTGATTAGTTACTATCGTTACTCCCTATCCATTCTCCCGGTGTCGGCTCCGCTTGTCGGAGACCGGCACCTTTTTAATATACCCTCCGGCGGCTGTCCTTCTGTGGTAATTACCGCAAGTTATCTTCGCAAAGCATTTGGCTTATCAGCCCTATCAGACCTATTAGACCTATTAGATATGGAAGAGACAAAAAAGAGAGAGATACGCGACTGGCTTGCCGGCCCCAGGGTTTATGAAGAGGGGGTGCAGCTTTATGAGCGCTATGGCAATAACCTGCGCATGAAGAAACAATTCCGCTTCGACCCCACGGCCACCACCCGGGCCATGCTCACAGATGAGCTGCGCCGCATGGCCGGACTCACCGAGCGCGAACTGGCGGCACTCCCCCGTCGCTCCCACACAGCCAGGCAGACACCCCCTGCCGTCGGCACCGCTCATCAGGGAGGCACACATGGCATCAACACAGAGACTCCGGAGCAGCCCGGCAAGCCGGTGCAGCTCGGCAAGAT
>CAJUIJ010000240.1 GCA_910586175.1 uncultured Muribaculaceae bacterium
CCCCCAGTGCGCGATGCAGCGTCGCGAAGCCTTTTATTCATTATTAATTATTAATTATTAATTATTAATTATTTGAAGGTGTCCGGGAGGTCGTTTTCGTATAGGATGGTGTCGCCTTGGGCGAGCATTCTGCCGAGGATTGTCTGGGCGTCGTTGAAGGTCGCGACTTCGTACAGGCTGTCTGTATTGAAGCCGGTTTCCTTTATGCCATCCACTATCGCCATGCGGTTGTACTCTCCTACCACTATGGCTACATCTACGTTTGCTCCTACGTGCTTGCCGAACTCGCGGTTGAGGTTGTATTGCTCGCTGCCGAGCTCTATCATGCCGGGAGTTACTATGATACGTTTCCCCTCTTTGAAGTGCGAAAGCACGTCGACAGCCATTTTGGAGCCTGCCGGGTTGGAGTTGAAGGCGTCATCAAGAATTGTCACGCCGCCCGGGGTCTGCTTTATGCTCAGGCGGTGTTCCACCTGATCAATTGTTGCCACTGCATACCGTATCTTATCCGCGCTCACGCCAAGCTGTAGGGCTATGACCACTGCTGCCAATATATCGGAGATGTTGCACTCGCCGAGCAGACGGGTCTCAAGGTCGAGTTCGAAACCGTCGGGGCCTGCAACCTTGAATTTGGTGCCTTGCGAGGTGTAATGTATGTCGGTGGCTATGTAGTCGCAGCCATCGGTGTTGGTGATGCCGTAACGCAGGGCACGGGTGTTGCTCACCCGGCGCTCGGCGCATGGCACGAAGTCATTGTTGATCACTGCGCAGCCGTCGGCGGGGAGGTCATCTACGAGTTCGAACTTGGTGCGGCATACATTTTCAATTGTCTTGAATGATTCGAGGTGCATAGGACCTACAGCTGTAACAATACCCATCTTCGGATGCACTATGTCGCATATTTCCTTAATATCACCTAACTGCTTGGCTCCCATCTCGCACACGAAAATCTGGTTGTAGGGCTTCATGTACTCACGAATGGTTCTTACGACCCCCATCGGTGTATTGAACGAACCGGGAGTCATCAGCACGTCGAACTGCTCACTTAGAATGCGCGTGAGGTAGTGCTTGGTGCTCGTTTTGCCGTAGCTTCCGGTAATACCGACTATGGTGAGGTCAGGCATTCCTGCTATGATGCGCTTGGCATCGTTGATATAACGCTGCTGAATAGATTTTTCCACCGGAATCAGCAACACGTGGCTTAGAATCATGACTGCCCATGAGAATATACTGATGCAAAGCATATAGCCTATTGTGAGCATCACGCCATTATATGCACCGATTGTCACACCCCATGAGGAAATGGCTACAGCCACTGCACCTGCAAGCGAGAGAAAAGAGGTGAGCGAAAAGAGACGCCACACTCTCTTGGTCCACACGAGCGGTTTCTTGGACTTGCGGCGGAAAATCAGGAAAATCTTGGAGAGACACGTCGCAGCGACCAACAGTGCAGCCGCACGGTAATCGAGGAGCTGCGAGGCGAACAGCAGGAGCAGACACGCCACATCTACAAGGCGCCATGCCGATGCTATGTTGGGCTGGAGCCAACGCCAGTAACGGTCTACCCTGTAGCTGTTCTGCTGGAACATCTGCAGGTCATACTTGAAATTAAGCACCATGTATATGGCGCAGATTACGTAGATTACAATAAAGAAAATCATAACTATATATGTATTAAGTCAGAGTCGTTATGAGTTATGAAGTAAATTAATCTTTGTAATATAATAAGATGCACACATTTAAAGATATAAATTCACATCATACCCTAACTTATTGATTTATTATTTAAGATCATTTTTGAAGAATTCGCGCATCACAGCCCTAAAGCCTGCCGGATTGTCGAGAAAAGAGTAATGACCCGCATCAGGAAAAGATACAAGACCTGCATCGGGTATGTGTTTTTCCATATATTTGGCATCGGATATAGGGGTTGCAGTATCTTTCTCACCCCATATGAGCAGCGTAGAGGCCTTGATGTCGGGTAGTACATGGCGCAAGTCCTGATTGACACACTTGCTCATGACGGCCCGCATCATAGGCGACGAGTTGCGGTAATCGGCCGACCCTGCACTTCCCCTCCACTTGTCGATGATCTTACCTCCGAGTTTCTTGCCGAGCACTATGGGGAGCACCTTCTTGGCAGCCTTGAAAGAGTACACCTTAATATAATACTTAGGCTTGCGCTTCGGTTTGAGCCCGGCACCATCTACGAGCACCATGCGGCTTACAGGGTTGCGAGAGGACATAAGGAGTCCGATACGGCCACCAAATGAGTGACCAATCAGTACAGGGTCCTGAATGCCGAGACGATTGCAGAATTCCTCTATACAGTCTGTATATTCATATACACCCCAGGCCGAGGAAGGTTCCTGGCTACTGCCATGACCCGGAAGATCGAGGTTGAACACGCGCATGCCGGGTTCGAGAATTGCGGCGATACTCCTCACCGTGGTATGGTTGCACCCCCAGCCATGCATCAACACCACCGGCTTGCCATTGTCGGGGCCGGTGACTTCATAATGCATTCGGAGGCCATTGATTTCAATATCTTTTTCCATGCTTAGAATAGATGGGGTTTGTCCCAACTTGCAAAGTTAGCATAAAAAAATCGGAAACTTGACAGATTTTCAAAATAAAAATAATGGCTACGCTGCTTATTTAGCTTTGCGTAGCCATTAATTCTATTTTGGATCCATGTTAAATATCCGTTTGAAAGGGTCAATGTAAAAAGTATGTTGTTAAAAATAGGCTTAATACTAAT
>CAJUIJ010000241.1 GCA_910586175.1 uncultured Muribaculaceae bacterium
GCCCATTGGCGCGGACGCGAGTGGCTCACCGGCTTCCAGTCGGAAAACGGCACCAACGGCACTGCCGTGGTGACTGCCGATACAGCTCTTTGCTGGACCGACTCACGATATTTCATACAGGCTGAGGAGCAACTCGCCGGCACCGGTTTTGCCATGATGAAAGAGGATGGCCCGGATGCCGTAGACCTAATAGACTGGGTGACGGAACACACTGAAGCAGGCCACACCGTCGGCATAGACGGCATGACCTTCTCCGTGGCGTGGGTGCAGAGACTCGAGCAGGAGCTTAACGACAATGGAGTGAAACTCGACACGGACTTCCCGATGTTCGACTACATTTACCCGGACCGTCCTGCACGACCGCTCAACAAGCTCTTCGTGCACGATGAGACGATAGTGGCAGAGAGTGTCGACAGCAAGGTGAAACGCACGCTCGAGGCTGTGAAGTCGGAACTTGCCAACGCAGTGCTGATTTCCTCGCTCGACGACATAGCTTGGGTGACGAACCTGCGCACAGCCAACGACATCTGCTTCTCGCCGATGTTCGTGGCTTTCCTGTATCTTGACAGCTCCCGACGGGTACTGATGATCGATGAAGCCAAGATCACACCGGAAGTGCGCACACACCTCGACACATATAATATAGAGACTATACCCTACGATGATGTAAAAGAGTTCGTAGGCAAGCTGCCCAAAGAAACCCGCCTGCTAATAGACCCCCAGAAGACAGCACGTGGCATTTACGACCATATCGGATGCACTTGCGTGTTTGGCGGCGATGCCGTGGCCAAGTTGAAGAGCATCAAGAACGACACCATGATAACAAACCTGGCCACTGCCATGGAGAAAGATGGTGTGGCCTTGACGCGCTTCTTCATGAGCATCGAGAAAGAGTATCCCTCCGGCGACCTGACAGAGATGAAGCTTGCACGCAGGCTTCGCGATATGCGTCTTGCCGACCCTACATGTGTCGACGAGAGCTTCGCCTCGATAGTAGGCTGGAATGCACACGGGGCGATAGTGCACTATGAACCGAGCGATGCCACCGACGTGGCAATTACCGGCGACGGACTGCTATTAGTTGACTCCGGCGGCCAATACATAACAGGCACCACCGACATAACACGAACCGTTGCACTCGGCGAACCTACTCCTGAGCAGAAACATGACTTCACACTTGTGCTGAAAGGACACATCGCACTCTCGTGCGCCGTATTCCCCGCCGGCACCACCGGCCACCAGCTCGATGTGCTCGCACGTCAATTTCTTTGGCAAGAGGGTAAGGCATATTACCATGGCACAGGCCACGGCGTGGGCTACTTCATCAACTGTCATGAAGGGCCGCAGAGCATACGCCTCAACGCCAACCCCACACCGCTCGAACCGGGCATGATCACGAGCAACGAACCCGGCCTTTATCTCGAGGGGAAATACGGCATAAGGTGCGAGAACCTGATTGTGACCGAAAAGTGCATGAGCACAGAGTTCGGAGAGTTTCTCCACTTCAAGCCGATGACACTCTTCCCTTTCGATGTGCGCTTGCTCGACCTCGACATAATGACACCGGAAGAAATAAAATGGGTGAACGAATACCACACCGAAGTGCGTGAACGTCTCACACCACTGTTAGCTCCGGAAGAGGCGGAATGGCTTAAAGAGAAAACCAAGGCCATAGCCAAATAAATAAAAAAAGACCTTAAAAACCTTAAAGTCCCAAAAGTCCTTAAAGTCCTTAAAGACCCTAAAGTCCTTAAAGTCCTTAAAGACCTTAAGGACCCTAAAGTCCTTAAAGTCCTTAATGACCCTAAAGTCCTTAAAGACCTTAAAGTCCTTAAAGTCCTTAAAGTCCTTAAAGTCCTTAAAGTCCTTAAAGTCCTTAATGACCCTAAAGACCTTAAATACCCAAATCAAAATCACTAAAAAACTCAAAATCTATGATACTTAAAAGTGTAAGAGGATTCACACCGAAGATAGGCAAGGATTGCTTCATTGCTGACAATGCAGCGATAATCGGCGACGTTACCATGGGCGACGAATGCAGCGTATGGTTCGGCACAGTGCTTCGTGGCGACGTCAACACCATCACCATAGGCGACCGTGTGAACATTCAGGACGGATCAGTGCTTCACACACTATATCAGAAATCCACGATAGAAATCGGCAACGACGTTTCAATCGGACACAACGTTGTGATACACGGAGCGAAGATACGCGACTACGCCCTCATCGGCATGGGCGCCATAGTGATGGACGATGCAGAAGTGGGCGAAGGAGCACTTGTGGCAGCCGGTTCGGTGGTGCTGAGCCGCACAAAAATCGGGGCACACGAGATGTGGGCCGGAGCACCGGCAAAGTTCGTCAAGATGGTAGAGCCTGAGAAAGCTAAAGAGATGAACGTGAAGATAGCGCACAACTACCTCATGTATTCACGCTGGTACACCGAAGGCGACGATGCACAACACAGCACCGGAAACCACGAATAAGCGCATCGGAAACACAAAAAAATAAATTTTCAGTGGCCAAATATTTAAAAAAACTCAAAAATATTTTGCCAATAACTTAACTTTGACTAATTTTGCAATTCGCAGAGCGATTGCATCAAAACGACGCGAAGCGGAACCTCACCGAGAGTGCCACAGAGGCAACTAAGGGAGTTCAATAACGAATAAAAAATATTAATAATATCACAAAAACATGATCATCGTACAAGTAAAAGAG
>CAJUIJ010000242.1 GCA_910586175.1 uncultured Muribaculaceae bacterium
CGACCATAAAAGGGAAAGGTTGTATTTTAACATTTCAACCGGATATTTACATTGACCCTAAAGCCACTCCTTGATATGGTGATTTCAATAAACCTGTTAAATATTCAAATTTTAAATTTATGAAAAAGTATTTCAGCATTTTGACAGCGGTATTGTTGGCATGTCTTGCCACAATGTCGCTCACTGCCTGCGGCAGCGATGATGGTAATAATGACACTCCGGATATTCCGGCACCCTCGGGCGTTACTCCGGTGTCGGCCGAATTGACCACTTATGCATGGTTCAGTCAGGATATGGTGGACCTGCTCAATATCGACGTTACTTATCGCGATGCCGATGGGGTGACACAGAAAGCGGAAGTAGGCAAGGCCCCCGAAACTGTGAGTTTTTTTGGAAAATCTTATAATGTGTATCCGGTGAAGGCTAAAATAAGCACCACGCGTTTCCCCGGCGAGCTTGATATGGAGATTCATTACACCAAGAAAGCCGGCGTGGCAGTGCAGCCTGACCAGATCTTCTCATTCACGTTCATCTCACAGAATGAGGCATATGTGACCTACAGCAATGGCCAGACTCTCGGCATGAAGAATCCTCTCCCGGAGGTTTCTACGCTTTCGTTCAAGGGTGACAAGCTCGATAATGTGATTCGCCGATTCAACGATAGTCACGATGACGTGGAGGTGGAAGTGAAGAAGAACGGCACGATAGACTTCTAAAGCCGTAAAAGCAGCGCCGTCATATAGGCGATGTAGCAAAGCAAGAGGACCATTCCCTCCAGACGGGTTATGGTTCTCTTTTTATATACCCATGCGAACAGGTAGAATAATATGGATGCCACTAATAGGGTGCCGAGATCCATGTTGTCGATACCTTCGAACGGCAGCGGGGAAATGGTAGATGTGATACCCAATACCATGAATATGTTGAAGATATTGCTTCCTATCACATTGCCCACGGCCAGCCCCGGCTTTCCTTTGATGGCTGCCACCACCGAAGTGGCGAGTTCCGGCAGTGATGTGCCTATTGCCACGATGGTGAGTCCCACCACCCCCTCGCTTATGCCTGCTTTTATTGCGATAGATGAGGCTCCGGCCACAAATCTGTCGCCGCCGAAAATCAGTGCGGTCAGGCCAAGCACTATATATAGTATGGAGCGCCATACCGGCATTTCCCGGTTATTTTGCCCTTCGGTTGGGGTTTGTTGCTGTGTGCGGGCAGCCGCTAAAGTGTGGCGCATGAAGAGAGCGAACGCCAACAGCAGGAATATGCCGTCGGTGCGCGAAATAATGTTGTTGCCGAAACCATTGATCCATGATGAATTGCCCAAAGCCCATATCACCACCGATGAGAGGAGTAATATGGGAAGCTCAGTGGTCATGATAGTTCGTTCCACCTTAATAGGACGCACAAGTGCGGTTATGCCTATGATTGCAAGTATATTGAAGATGTTGCTGCCTATGGTGTTGCCCACAGCCAAGGGTGCGCTTCCATTTACGGCCGATACAATAGAGATCACAAGCTCGGGTGTGGACGTGCCGAATGCCACTACCGTGAGGCCTATCACGAGATCGCTTACCCCGAGACGCGATGCAATCGACGAAGAACCGTCGGTCAGCGCGTTCGCTCCCCATAATACCAATGCCAATCCCACCAATAACCATATAACTGCCATCATAGTCTGTCTGTGTTTAGGGTGTGTGATACACCTTACCAATTGAATTTAACAAAATTAGCGAAAATTTATTGTTAATGTGTAAAAGAATTGCTGAATTTGCAAACCTTTTCATGAAAACGATGTGCAGCTGAGAGAACATTACTGAATCACAACTGATGGACTATATGTCATTGCATGAAAAGTAACTTACATCAAAGAAGCGACTTAACGTATACCTACTGCATAAAGTTGACCTTTAAAATTGGATTGACCTGTCCGGAGGAATATACAGCCCTTGGACATTGTCATGGAATAACAATATAAAAGCCTGAAAATCAAAAGTCATAAACGACATTATGAAATTTTATAAATTGACAGTGCCTTTGGCGCTTGTATCTTGTGTATACGGCATAGCCGATGCGCAGGACGTGGCCATCAAGACAAATTTGCTCAACTGGGCTACCACCACTCCCAATATCGGAGTGGAGTTCGGTCTGGGTCGTAAGTCTGCGATTTAACTTTTTGGTGACATCAACCCATGGGAGTTTGGAGATGATAAGCATTTCCGCAGTTGGACTGTTCAACCGGAATACCGCTATTGGTTCTGTGAGAAGTTCGGAGGCCATTTCGTAGGTGTCCACGCGCTTGCAGGTCAGTACAATGCCAAGGGTATTAACTTTCCGCTCAAGGGGTTGATTTTAGGCAGCAGTGTCAAATCTGAAGTTGATGGCGACCCGGATCCGGCATCGCTTGATAAGGGGTGGCCCGACCTGACAAGTGACCTTAACGGGGTTAATGAGTCGGGAAAGCGTCGCCATGCCGAGGGTTGGTTTGCAGGCTTCGGTGTGACCTACGGCTACCAGTGGATGCTCTCAAAGCACTGGAACCTCGAGGCCTCGATAGGTGTGGGTTACGTCTATTCCGATCTTACACTCTATGGTCGTTGCAACACCAAGATTGATACCCGTAAGCTGCACTATGTGGGTCCTACCAAGGCAGCCCTAAGCATCATGTATGTGTTTTAAATTAAAGAAAAATGGCAACATATAAGC
>CAJUIJ010000243.1 GCA_910586175.1 uncultured Muribaculaceae bacterium
CGCCCCTTATGGACTTTCACCACAGGTACATGACATGCCCGTCATACTAAAAAAAATAATGTGTCTCAAAATTGAGGCACATTATTTTTATGCTTTTGTCTTTGTTGTCGTCGCCGGAGGCTCCTCCCTCCCGGTGGCTTCGCGACATTTGAATCGGCTGCTTTACCGGACCTAAGACTAGAAGCTTTAGGCAGTGACGAGGAGTTTTTTGCGGAGGTTTAGGAGCATGTCCTTGGTCATGGCCTCGAGGTCGTACTCGGGCTTCCAGTCCCACTCTTCGCGGGCGCAGGTGTCGTCGAGCGAGTCGGGCCATGAGTCAGCTATCTGCTGGCGCAGCGGATCGAGGTCATATTCCATCTCGAAGCCGGGTACATGCTCCTTAAGCTTGTTGTAAATAATTTCAGGGTCGAAGCTCATCGATGCGATGTTGAACGAGTTGCGGTGCTTGAGCCTTGTGGGGTCAGCCTCCATAATCTCTACTGCTGCGCGTAGTGCATCAGGCATATACATCATGTCCATGAAAGTGCCGGGCTTGAGGGGGCATTTAAACTTCTCACCCTTTACTGCCGAATAGTAAATATCAACGGCATAATCGGTTGTACCACCGCCGGGAGGTGTGGTATAAGAAATCAGACCGGGGAATCGGACCGAGCGGGTGTCGACACCGAAACGTTTTGCATAATAATCGCTGAGGAGCTCACCACTCACCTTGGTCACGCCATACATTGTGTCCGGACGCTGTATTGTATCCTGCGGAGTCTTAATGTGGGGTGTGGATTTACCAAACGAGCCAATTGAACTCGGCGTGAACACCGCACAACCGCGCTCACGCGCCACCTCGAGCGTATTGAAGAGGCCATCAACACCGATAGCCCATGCGAGCTGAGGTTTCATTTCGGCCACTGCCGATAGAATTGCAGCGAGGTTATAGATGGTGTCAACATCATACTTGCGCACCACTGCATCAATCAGTGTGGGCTTCGTGATATCTACAATCTCGGCCGGTCCGCTCTCCAAGAGTTCGCCGGTGGGAGCTGCACTCGGTATGTAACCGCAAACCACATTGCTGTTGCCATAGATGCTGCGGAGCTTCATAATCAGCTCCGAACCGATCTGGCCGGTGCCTCCGATAACTAATATATTTTTCATTGCTGGTATAAGGTTTAAGAAGTTGTTTAGTTGTTTGTTATTTAAGTTGTTTAGACAGGTTTTACGGGTGTTGCCAAAGATTCACAGGCCGCAATGCCGCCGATTCATGATTTGATTGACTAACACATCAGCGCAAAAATAATAAAATTTTGTCAATGAAATAAAAAAATTATACATAATTTTATTAATTTTGTGACAACAACAATTACTAATATCATGTACACCAATTTCAAGAAACACCTTGAGAAAGAGTTGCAGGACATCAAGGATGCCGGACTCTACAAGAACGAACGCGTGATCATCACACCTCAGAGCAGCGACATTGAGGTGGAGGGGAGCAAAGGTGAAGTGCTCAACTTCTGCGCCAACAACTACCTTGGCCTGGCCGACAACAGCCGACTGATTGAGGCAGCGAAGCGTGCGATGGACCGTCGCGGCTACGGCATGTCGTCGGTGCGCTTCATCTGCGGCACCCAGGACCTCCACAAGGAGTTGGAGGCAGCCATAAGCAAGTATTTCAAGACTGAGGACACTATACTCTATGCAGCCTGCTTCGATGCCAACGGAGGTTTGTTCGAGCCCCTCTTCACCGAGGAGGATGCGATAATCAGCGACTCGCTCAACCATGCGAGCATCATTGACGGCGTGCGCCTCTGCAAGGCAAAACGTTTGCGTTACAAGAACGCCGACATGGAAGACCTGGAGCGTTGTCTGCAAGAGGCCAAGGATTGCCGTTATCGCATCATCGCCACCGATGGTGTGTTCTCTATGGATGGCAACGTGGCTCCGATGGATAAGATTTGCGCGCTCGCAGAGAAGTATGATGCACTTGTGATGGTCGACGAGAGCCATTCAGCCGGTGTCGTGGGCAAGCGCGGTCGCGGTGTGGCAGAGAAGTTTGACTGCTACGGCAAGATTGATATATTCACCGGCACGCTCGGCAAGTCGTTTGGCGGTGCTATGGGAGGTTTCACCACTGGTCCCAAAGAGATTATCGACATGCTTCGTCAGCGTTCGCGCCCTTATCTTTTCTCCAACTCGGTGGCACCCTCGATCGTTGGCGCGAGCATCGAGATGTTCAAGATGCTTGACGAGAGCGACGAGCTTCACGACAAGCTCATGGCCAACGTGGCATACTTCCGCGACAAGATGCTTGCCGCAGGTTTCGACATCAAGCCCACACAGAGTGCCATCTGCGCAGTGATGCTTTATGATGCGAAGCTTTCGCAAGACTTCGCGGCTGAGATGCAGAAAGAGGGCATCTACGTGACAGGTTTCTACTATCCGGTAGTGCCTAAGGGACAGGCCCGCATCCGCGTGCAGCTCTCAGCAGCACATACCACAGAGCAGCTCGACAAAGCTATTGCAGCCTTTATCAAAGTAGGCAAAAAACTTAATGTGATTTGAGCTGTGCCCAAATCACATTAAGTTTCAATTAATAATTAAAAATGAATAATGAATAATTTTGCTTCGCGACAAGTTGCGTTGCGAAAATTATTCATTTAAGTTTCGCAAGTTCAACTTGCGGTTGACAGATTGTAAAATTTAC
>CAJUIJ010000244.1 GCA_910586175.1 uncultured Muribaculaceae bacterium
CTCCCGGAGGCTTCGCGACTTCTTTGCGACGCGAAGCCACCGGGAGGGAGGAGCCTCCGGCGACGACAACAAATAATGTTACTAACTTACTTGCGAAGCAGTTTCGGGGCGCGGAAGAGGAGTCCGAATGAAATGCCGAAGTTCCAGTTGCGCGATGGGTAAGAGAGATAATTACCATATATCGAAATGCTCACAAACGGGAAATTGTAGACCGCAGCGAGTTCTCCAAGAAATCTTACCGGGCGCATCCAGCCCTGATAAGAGGCTGTATTGTTCGGTCCGTTGTCTTGAAGACGACGGATTGGCACATATGCATAGAAGTCACCTCTTATTTGGAGTGAGCGCAGAGGCATCCATATCGGAATCAGTCCCACAGCCGCATAATTGTCTGAGCGGAAGGCGAGGTTGAAATAGTTCTGCGTGGCCGGAGTCGGCGCGAACGCGATGGAGTGCATAAGCGTATTGGTGTAATTCTGGTCGAGTTTCTGCAAGGTTGCAGCTCCGGCAGCATAAGCCCCAAGTGCAAAATTATTGTTGATCGGGAAGTAATGCTGCCACATTGCCTCGATGCTTGCCACCGGACGTATGTGCCATGGGCGCGAATTTGCCTTATCAGAAAAAGACTTGAATCTGGACCTCTGCAAACTGAGGTCGACATTGACATACCATTTCGTGCCGCTTGACGGATACATCTGATTATTAAGAGAGTTAGCCTCTATGCCCACTCTGAACACTCCCACACCATATTTCACTACATCACGTCCCTCTCTTGAGCCTTGGTCCTCGCCCGGGAAATAGGAATCGGAGATATATCCGCCAGCCAAGCTCGTATATCCTTTCATCTTTCTGCCTATCGCCCATACATAACCGGCCCGCAGATAATTATCAACCTCGGTGGTAAACATCGGGTCGGAAGTCTTGTAGAAGAGCACTTCGTCGGCATAATACTTCTGCCGGCTCAGCACACCTATGACTTCAAAATAAGATGGTATGCTCGTGCGCATTGCAAATCTTGCCCGCGCCATGCCGGCATAATAAGCCTGTCCGAGCCATGCGTTGAGTGAGATATCGAGCGAGTTAAGACCGAGTGTGTGATATGAACCTGAGAAGAAAAGCATGGAATTGGTGGATGTGGTGACATAACCGCCCACTGCCAATGTCCATGGCCTGCGGGGCGTGGCCTCAAGCCTGAGTATGTTGTTGCCGTTACGACCGAACTCGGCTTGCGGCAGTAGATTGCTTAGAGAGCCGTCGGTAACAGCCCGATAATATGCATCAATGGTATGCGGCATGCCGAACTTGCCGGGCTTATCACCGGTGAAGAGATATTTCAGATAACGCGCCTGACTACCATCCACACCTGTCACGCTCACTGAATCGAACATCAAAGCCGGGGTGGCGGCAGCAAACTTGGCACGCCTGGCCTCTACATTGGCCTCCGGTACGCGTGCCTTAAGCCTTGACTTGATGGAGTCGACCATCTCGAGACCAGTCTTATATCCTATCTCATATATTGTCTTGGCCTTATTAAACTGCAACACACCGAAGTTGAGCACGGGCACCTGTATCTTCACACCTTTATCAGCAGGGAGCGAATAATCATTGTTCTGGATAATCATATCTTCCAGCTGACTGTACATATCGCCACGGCGAGGCTTCGAGTCAGCACCCGACACCGACACCCCGATTATGAAATCAGGATTGAAATCCTTTTCCATCACATTGACCGGGAAATTGTCGTATATGCCTCCATCATAAAGCAGCGTGCCATCAATTGATATAGGCTTGAACACCATAGGGAAACTCATCGATGCCCTCACAGCATCGCCCAAAGATCCCTCTGAAAAGACCACCTTATGCTTGTGATATACATCGGAAGCCACACATCTGAAAGGCACGAAGAGTTTATTGAAATTCTCATCGCATTGCTCCGAATATGGCCCGTAAAGGTTAAGGAACTCAATATTCATCGGCAACGGACTCACGAGATTGGTGGGGATAATCTCTTGGGTTATCTTGTGCTTACGCGAAAAACTCAAATTGAACGATACCCATTTTGGCGTTGGCATGGGCTGATAGTAATACCAAATATATTTTTTGCTTATCTCTCCTTGCGACCATTGCAAAAAGCTCTCCGAAGTGAAGAAATCAAGCATCTTCTCGGGCGACCAACCGCATGAATACAGGCTGCCCACTATCGCACCCATGGAGGTTCCGGTGACATAATCAATCGGGATATCATTCTCCTCGAGCGCACGTATCACACCCACATGAGCTATTCCCTTGGCTCCTCCGCCACTCAGCACGAGGCCTACTTTCTCACGGCCTTTAAGGGTGTCGACCGGCTGGGTGGATTCAGACAAAGTGTCAGGTTGCTCCGCCGCACTCATGAGCAGCGACGGAACAACCGATAATAAGATAAGAAAAATACGAAATGACATAACAAAGCAATTCGTTATTAGTGGAATCTTGGTTGAAACGATCAGTTAAAGCATCTGTGTGAAAATGCTTTTTTGATTATCGGATCACCTTTAACTAATCAACACGGATTGAAATACATTTGTTGTATGATGTAATGCTTATTTCTTTAAATCGGCTTTCTTTAAGTCGTCGCCGGAGGCTCCTCCCTCCCGGTGGCTTCGCGTCGTTATGAGTCGCGAAGCCACCGGGAGGGAGGAG
>CAJUIJ010000245.1 GCA_910586175.1 uncultured Muribaculaceae bacterium
AATACTAAAATTTTAACCGCAGTGGTTAGATTTTTATCGCACCACTACTAATTGTTAGTTATTCATTACTTGTTGTCGGCGACGACGACGACAATAAAAATATTAGAAGCCGAATTGGAAGGAGAAGCGGAGGCCTGAGTTGGGGGCTGACGGGTTGTCGCGATATGATAGGCGCCAGATGTAGTCGAGGCGCAGGAAGGTCAGGATATTGGCTATGCCTACTCCTATCTCCATGTATGGTGTCTTGCCCATCAGCCTGGTGTTGTCGCCATAGGGGAACTGATAAAGATTGTCGTGAAGGGCCGGATTGTTCTTCTTCGTCAGACTCCCCATAAAGGCATTGAACGTAAACACTTCACGCAGGCCCAACTTTTTAATCAACGGTATACGATTGAAGATGAGGCCATTCAGATTATATGTAAAGAATAAGCTTGCGTATTGGTCTACTGCAAACTCCATCGGATTGAGCAAGGAGAAAGATTCAGGCCTGATAGTGTAAGAGATGTTGGCATTTTGCCACAACAGAGCCGGGAATTGCACCTGATTCCAGAGTTTGCCGGCCTTTACCAAAAATTCGGTATAACCGAATGCGGATAGCCAGAAGCGCTTCTTTACTGCAAATTCTGTACGGTTGAGCGTAAACGCGGAGCCGAGCCAGCCTTTAGGCCCAATCTCGTGAGAAAGTATCAGCACCAACGCGTCATAATTGATGTTATGGCGCGAGCTGTTGGTCTGCATGAATTTCTCGCCGGGGGCATAACGCAGCTCAACTTTCAAGCTGTTTTGAGTATAAGCATTGACAGAAGTTCCGTCCGAGAGTAAGAACGGAACATATTTTGAAGATTCCTGACGCTGATATTGCAGAGTAGCCTTAAGAGAGAGATTGTTTCTCCACTCTATCTGATACTGTAGCTGGGCAAGAGTCTGATATGTGGAGAGCAACCCTTTCATGCGCTTAAAAGAATTGAGCAGATTACGCATAGAACCTATAGCATAATTCTGACCGAGTTCGTTGGTATCATATGAATAAATCAGACGGAAGCCATTTACCGGAAACTCATAAGAATGATACTTCTTGGGCTTGAAACTGTATGCAAGTTCAGCGCTATATTTAAACCGTTTGTCATCAATACCATACCCCACGAAACCACGCGCAAACAGATGTTTGCTGAGATTGGCAGTGGTCATGCCTCCTACACTGAAACGCCAACCGTCAAGACCGTTATTACTCACAAACGTATCTATCGGACCTATATCAAATTTGCTCTGCTTGCCCGTGCGCACGTAACCTTTCACAAAAAGTTCAACGGCCGCGAGTGTCCACTTCAGCAAAGGAATCTTTCTATATGGAGATTCATCTACTGCAAGAAACGATTCAGCCTTCGACAGCGGCAACATACGAGCCTGTTGCCAAAACTCAGGGGTGCGACCGGCGGCATCTTCCACTTCAAACATGCCTCCAATCTTCGAATAGAAATCTTCCAAATCATGACGGCGGGAGTAAGAGAAGTTATCATATCTTGACTGACGCGACAAATAAGCCTGACCGAATGAGCCAACAAGGGTCAGCTCAAGAATCATGTCATCGAGAGTCTTATGCACAAAGCCTAAGGAATCGCGTGTGAAAGTCTGACTCAGCATCATATTGTCAACATAATTGACATTGGCGGCCTTGGGCAGGCGCATCATGACTCGCCTCACCCACTTCACTGAGTCATTTACCGGAACGTAGAGCTTGCCGTTGAAGCCATTGGACTCGGCATTGTGAGGAGCGAACGAGAGTTCTACACAGCGGTCATTGCCAATCATCACAGTGTCTTCGAGATGAAACATGTAAAAATCGGCAGATATCGGTGACAACGGACTCACAAAGCGGCTTCGCATCACGGCAATGTCATTGTCATACACATCTACCTCGCGCATAAAATCCTCAAAGATGACGCGGGTGTAATTTTCATCGAAATTCTTGTCAACGCCATTGCTACGCTTTGCTCTCACCACAGTCTTGTCAGCACCATCACCGGTGAATATGCGTGTGTTAACCTTCTCCTTAAGCGAGAGGTCGAGAATACGCTTGCCGGTCCAGACACCGGTATCTACAAGCTCGGCAATAGCCTTCAACTTACCCTTCACCTTGCCATCCTCTCCCGGCATGTAGCCATTGTAATTATTGAGAGCGAGCACAATCTTGTCGTAAGAATCATAACTGTAATGCTCAGATTTGGTGGGGTCAATGAGCTTACGGTCAGCCCGCACACGGCGCATCAGATCTACAGCCGGATTGTTTTTCTTGGAGTACTTCTGTTTTTTGGGTCTCACGACTACTTCCTGAAGCTCGGAAGTGGCCGGCGACAGTAGAAAGCGCAACGTGTCGCGTCCGGCAGCCGACAATTTTTTTTGCGAGGCATAACCAAGCGAAGTCACTTCGAGTTCAGAACCAACCGGAATTGTAAGCGAGAACACGCCATCAAGATCGGTGGTCACCCCCTTTTTCTGCGACTTGCAATATACATTTACGAAAGGTAAACGTTCGCCGGTGACCGAATCGGTAACGACACCCACCACACGTCTTCGCGGTGAAGACGTGGGGGCAGCGACAGCATCAGTCAAAACCGATGCAAATATGAGAGTAAATATAAAGATTCGTAAAATAAACGAAGACATTGCCTTATATAAGGT
>CAJUIJ010000246.1 GCA_910586175.1 uncultured Muribaculaceae bacterium
GCCGCTCGATGCATATTACAGTGCCTCAATGTTTGAGGAGGATGCACTTCGCATAGCGCGACGCTTGCTCGATGAACGGGGCGTGGCTGTGGTGTGCGGTGGATCCATGATGTATGTAGACGCATTCTGCCACGGGCTTGACGAGCTTCCGACAGTGCCGCAACACATTCGCACAGAACTGATGCAGCAACACGCAGAGCATGGCGACACCTGGCTTCTCTCTGAGCTTGAGCGCACGGACCCGCAATATTACAACCTCGTGGACCGCCGGAACATGAAACGTGTATTTCATGCCGTTGAGATAATCCGTGCTGCCGGTGTTCCACTCACCACACTGCGCACCGGTGTGAAGAAGCAACGGGAATTTGAAATCGAGAAAATCGTCATAGATATGCCCCGCGACATACTGTTTGACCGAATAAACCGGCGTGCAGACCAAATGGTAGCCGACGGACTGGAGGATGAAGCCCGCAGCGTATACCACCTGCGGCACCTCAATTCGCTCAATACAGTAGGTCTCAAGGAGATGTTCGCATGGTTTGACGGGATGATGGACCGCCACACAGCCATAGAACGAATAAAGAAAAACACGCGAGTGTTTGCAAAGAAACAACTCACGTGGCTCAAGAAAAGTTGAAATTTTCAATTTCAACTTTTCAGTGAATAATTAAAAATGAATAATGAATAATTTCGCAACGCGCTGCGCGAAGCAAAATTATTCATTATTCATTTTTAATTATCCATTGCATTACTCTTCCGAGTTCGAACGGCGCACGCTTTGCAGGGGGTTATGCCCCTCCTCGGGCAGCGGGGTAATCAGCCGGCTGTCGGCAGCCGGGGTATTGACTTTCTTCATCTTTATCTTCATCTTGTCAAAGCCCTGACCATAGACACCATTCACCGCACCCTGCGTTATGAATGCCCTCTCGTCCACACTCTTCACTATGCGGAATATTGTCACCGACTCGATCTTGCGACAATATACCATAAGTATCTTCACATCTCGCTTCGTATACCAGCCCTCGCCATCGAGCACTGTCACACCACGGTGAGCCTCCGCGAGTATGCGGTCAGCTATCTCCACCCATTTGTTGCTGAAGATGAAGAACTGCGTGGCCTGACGGTTACCGTTGATGATATGGTCAGTGATAAACGAAACTATGAACGTAATCATGATACCATAAACTATCGTAGGAATCCTCGCCTCGAGACGCTCATTCCACGAACCTTCAAAGGGTAAGAAAATCGACATCGACACGATAATCATATCCGTATATACCATCACACGCCCGATACTGGCATTGCTGACCTTGGAAACGCAAGCAGCCACTATATCCGTACCACCCGACGAGCCATTGTGAATGAAGCATGTACCCACACCGATGCCGCACAATATTGCGCCAAGCACCAACGACACTGTACGATCCGGTATAAGAGGATGACCCAACCCCATAAAGAAACCCTCGCACACACCGATGGCAAGAGCCACAACGGTCACACCGAATATGGTTCGCGTCACGAATGTGCGTCCCACCACTTTGTATGCTATGGCGAGAAGCATAAGATTGATCGCATAACCTGACACAGCAACCGGAATCAATCCGTTGGTGCCGAAATAAATCAAGGTCGACACACCCGCCATACCACCGATCACGACTTCCCACGGAAGAATACATGCTGTGAAACCCACGGCATAAAGCGAAAGCCCAAAGATTATAAAAATATAATCTTTCGAGTTGACTAACAACCGATTATACTTACTGAAGCTAAATTTCATATTGTAAACATAAATATTTGAAACACAAAATTAACAATAAAAGCAGATAAACAAGATATAGTTGCGAAAAATTTGTTAATTTTGCGAAAAATAACGACATGAGAAAGATTATTACAACTGCAATTGCAGCATTAGCAATGGCTTCCGGCACACAGGCAGCTGACTTTTTCAGCACCGAGCAGTCGGAACGCCTTGTAACTTTCGGTGCCCGCTTGGGTGTGAACACCAGCAACCGCACCATTGCCAACAATTCATTTCCCGGTTTCTACAACCATGAAAGTTGGGGCACAGGCTTTGACATCGGAGCTGTGGTCAACCTAAACTTCCGCGATTACATCAGCCTGCAACCCGGTTTCTTTTTCGAGAGCCGCAGCAGTCGCTACACTATGATAGGCCCCCTCGTAAACATCGGCTACGACGGTGCAGGCGAAGCGGCCTTAGCCGGCAAGAATAACACCTACAACTTCACGATACCCGTCATGGCAATCGTGAAATTCAATATTACCGATGACATACGCTGGAATGTCGAAGCCGGACCTTACATCAGTTTCCTACTCGATTCAAAACTCAAAGACCAACGGGTTATCGGCATCAACGAACCCTTCTTCACGCAAGATGCAGCCTCTGTGGACTTCGGATTCAAGCTTGGCACAGGTTTCCAATTCTTAAGGCACTATTACATCGCTGCCCACTATATGGCAGGCTGTATCGATGCATGGAAGGAGCGGAGTCTCGCCAACAGCCAGAAGCAAAGTTTCGGTGGCCTGACCAAAGGCTGGATATTCAGCCTCGGATACGATTTCTGATATCATCTGCAATGATATAGTTTGCAACACCCCCGGTGGCTTCGCGACGGCTCTTATCATCAATATGTTAAG
>CAJUIJ010000247.1 GCA_910586175.1 uncultured Muribaculaceae bacterium
GTACAAGCCACACCCGGTAGGGGCGCGATAAATCGCGCCCCTACCGCATAGCAGTTGAGCAATAGCAAAAGACCACAATATTTACAAAGAAAACACGTTAAATAAATACCCAAAAAGGGCTTAATTTCCATAATTACAAGACCTAAATGTTAAGAAAAATATTCACCCTGGTTGCAGTAGTTCTCGCTGCATTCTCGGCTTTATCTTCGCGTCCGACTCAAAAATTCGACAACTGGACCATACACCCCTCGTTCGATAATCTGCCCCGTCGCATCGTGGACACACCGAACAAGGTATATTTCTTCGTGCATCAACGCATATTTGACAAGACCCGCTTCCCAAGCCCCTTCTTTCAGGGAATGCTATTATACACGGTTCCTGCCGGAGCCGTTTTCACCCTCGACAAGAACAACCCCTCCGCACCTATGGCCAGTATCAACAACCTCGCGCCTTTATCAGGCTCCGACATGGTCAACTTCGAGGTTGACCCCATATCGGGAACCATGGTATTCGCATATTTAGATGGCGGTGTTGACATTGTCACCCCTGACTATAAGGTGAAGTATTTCGACACCCTGAAGCGCCGCAACTTCCCCGGCAGCTCCAATATCCGCAACATCAGCTTCGACAAAGCCAACGCCTCGGTAAGAATATCAGCCGACTCAGGCTATATCGAAATATCAACAGAATCGCTTCAGCTCATCCGCAACGCATCATGGACCAAGCCGGTGCTCGACATCATATCATACCCCGGCGGCTATGCAGCCATCATCGACAACACGGTATGCACAGCACCGGCTGATGCCAACCCTTTGCGCATGAACGCATTCGAGCAAATCCCCGACATAGCCTCAAAATTCTCTGGCACTCCCACACGCCTTATGTCGCTATCCGACAAGACCCTGGGAGTAGTAACAAACTCCGGCCAGATAGTTTTCCTTACCCGCGACGACAACAATGCCTGGACTTTTCAAGAAAAAGTAACGGCCGATAATAACATCCGCTTAGCCGATGCTTACTACATCTGCACTCTCATAGAGCAGACTGTAATTCCCTCAAAAGATGGCTTCTATGTCTCTACTCCCTCCAAGGCACACTTAATCAAACGTGCCAATGGAGTGGCTGCCCCTGAAGTCATTACAATAGCCCTACCCTCCGGTTCAACCCGATATTCAGCCTCTTACGACGGCTCCAATTTCTGGTTCTACCGCGAACGTGGCAAGTTCCACTCCGCCTCATACACCGACGCTAAATGGTCCGCGCTATCCGAACCGATTCGCCCTGATGCGCCTCTGCCCGGATCAGAGTGTGCATACACATACATACCCGGACACGGCTTCATGGCCTCATCCGAACGTGGTAGCAGCGTCTCAGCAGTCGCCAATCCGACCTGCAACAAACGCTATCCGGTGCTCCTCTCGCTATATACAGGCGGCAAATGGCAAAACCTTTCTCCCATATACAATCTGCCTGACAGATACAACACCGATACAAACCTTAGGAACAATATCAACAACAATCCTTATTCCTGGCCTTTATGCGAAGTGACAGGCACACACTTCGACCCCCTCTTCCCCAATTATCTGCACATGGGCTCTTCATGGGGAGGAATGGCGGCCATCGACTACACCGATCTCTCCAAGATGCCGGTCATGACCACCGTGCCTAACTACACCATCGCTCCCTGGGCAGCAAAGCAGCTGCCTCAGCAGAGTTGGAACTTCGTGGCCACAGCATACTGCGCAGGGTTCGATGCCGACAATAACCTGTGGTGCGTAAGCGGCCAGAATTGGAATAAGACTTCCCCTTACAATAGCCAGACCTACGTGCTGCTGTCATACCTTACTCCCGAAGGTCGCCGCGAAGCTCTCGAGGCCGGTGACCCCTCGAAACTTCAATGGAAACATTTCTACGTAGACCAAGGACATAAACCGAATTTCTACAACAACGCAATTGTCCTGACTCATCCCTCCAACCGTGGCAAAATACTTTGGTTTACCGAAGGAGACGGCAACACCCGCTACATAACCATCTACGACACCAAGCAGACCCTCGACAATCAGGCTGATGACTCGTTCGTGCATTTCAACAAAGTGCTTCCACCTCACGGTGCCGAATTGATGTTCAACAACCTCAATCAAGCAATCGAGGACCCTGTGTCAGGCCAAATATACCTCTTCACCAACAAGGGTGCATTCCTTCTCAATCCCCAAGACCATATGAAGGGTGCAGCTTTTCCCGTAAAAGAACTCTCAATATGCGATGCCGAAGGGATGCCCATGGATATATACTCTCCGATGAACTGCACCCGAGCCACCCTTGACGAATATGGGCGCCTATGGATAGGCACTGCCGATGGCGGTGTGTTAGGCATATCTACCTCCGACCACCGTCTCGTGGCCCGCTACGATATGGACAACTCCCCTCTCCCCTCCAACAAAATACGAGGTATAGGTTGGAATCCCGACACCAAGTCCCTGTTCATCACCACCATGCAGGGCATGGCGGAAGTGCGTCCAGATGTCAGCACATCCTCCGGCTCCAACTCGCCGCTCGTGCCGTTCCTCTCAGCCTCTTGGGTTAATTTCAACTTCACAGGCACTGTGGCAGTCTACAACGCTCCGGCCAACGC
>CAJUIJ010000248.1 GCA_910586175.1 uncultured Muribaculaceae bacterium
GAATAATGGCTTCGCGACAAGTGTTTTTGATGTTGCGAAGCCATTATTCATTATTCATCGCTCATTATTAATTATTTAGTGACTCGTTCAAGCCATTTGAGCATGCCGAGCATAACGCCCATCGAAGCGAGGCAGAAGAAAGCAAACACTGCCCAGCATTGCCACTGGTGCGGGAAATTGTTGAGCATCGTGACACCCAAGGCGATAAACAGGTTGCCGATGGCAGTGGCTGTAAGCCAAAGACCCTGGCATATGCCCTGAAGATGCTGAGGCGCAATCTTCGAGACGAACGACAAGCCAAGCGGAGAGATAAACAGTTCGGCTGTGGTAAGGAAGAAATAAGTGACTATCAGCACCCAAGGTCCAACCTTGATTGATGATTTCACAGCCTCCGCAAGACCCTTGAATTCCTCGCCCGAAGGATAACTGTTGACCATCGAGATAGCCATAAGGAAGAGGTAAGCACATGCCGTGATAAACATACCTATCGCAATCTTCTTGGGAGTGGAAACCTCCTTGCCATTCTTCACCAGGATGTTGAATATAAACATAATCACCGGAGTGAGGATAATCACGAAGAAGGGGTTGATGCACTGCCATATCTCAGGCGCGATAGAGGCGGTGTCCACAAAGTCGCGGGCGAAAATCGAGAGCGACTGGCCATTCTGGTGAAATGAGAACCAGAAGAACACAGCCACGCCGAGCACTGCATAGAGAGCATACATGCGCTGCTTTATCTCCTTGGCGTCGGCCTGCACCTGCGCCTTGGTCTCCTTGGCTGTGTTTTCCTTCTTCACGGGGTTCGGAAGCTGCTTCTTCGTAGCCATGAAGATGAAGAGCGAGAGGAGCATAGCCACCACCGATGCGATAAACGAATAATGCACGCCGGTGTTGAATATCTCGAGATAGTTGGCACAGAATGCCCCCATGTCGGTCACATGCGAGCCGGCGAGCTGAGTGGCATCGGCAAGCTTCTGCAGATTGTCCATCGAAGCGCCTGTCAGGCCATTGTTGGAGATATATTCATGGCATAGGCGCGGCAGGTCTGAGTTGTAGAGCAGGCCGTTGGTCTTAAGATAAGCCTCGCGGAGCAGCGGGGCGATGAAGGGGGCAATCACGCCGCCGATGTTGATGAATACGTAGAAAATCTGGAAACCGGAGTCACGGCGCGACTTGGCGATGGCGTAAGCCTCAGGCCCTTTCTTCAGCGCATCGGCCTCGAAATTGTCGTACATCTGACCTACGATGGCCTGCAAGTTACCCTTGAAGAGACCATTGCCTGCCGCTATGAGCAGCAGGGCTGCGCATGTCAGCACAAGCACCCAGGTTGCCACATTGCCCGCGTCGCCGCCAAACACCGGCACAGCTAAGATGCCATAACCGATAGCCATGACCAGAAGGCCCGACATGATAGTGCCCTTATAATTCTGTAGCTTGTCGGCGATGATACCACCCGGCAAACTGAGCACATAAATAAGGAAATAGAAAATAGCGTAAATCCAACCCGCGGCATCGTCAGAGATACCGAACTTGGAGCAGAGGAAAAGAAGGAGCACGGCATTCATGATATAATAGCCGAAACGCTCGCCCATGTTCGACAGAGCCGCAGCGATCAGCCCCTTGGGGTGATGTCGGTGAGCGGCAATCACATAATAGATGATGAAAGGAGCGACCACAATCAGCACAGCCACAAGCATAAGTGTCATGCGATTGTTCATCCACTGGTCCTGAATAAATTCTAACATATCAGTTGTTTAAGTTGTTAAGTTGTTTCAGTTGATAAGTTGAAGATTTTTTATGAGACAGTTAGTAAGTTTCAATGCAACTTTTTGGGGCTGCGAAGTTGCGAAGCCACCGGGAGAGAGGAGCCTCCGGCGACGACCATGAGCAGGCATTATTTCTCAAGCATCTTGAAAGCCCGTGCATAATCATGTATCTGCTTAACCATAGCCACCAAGCCGTTGCTGCGGGTAGGGGAGAGGTGTTCCTTAAGCCCGATCTTATCGATAAAATAAAGGTCAGCGCCCAAAATTTCGTCAGGAGTGCGGTGGTTCAGCACACGCATAAGCAGAGCCACAATACCCTTTACAATCAGAGCGTCAGAGTCTGCCTGGAAGTCAATATGACCATCGTCAGAGAGTTTGGCGTCGATCCAAACGCGGCTCTGGCACCCCTCAATAAGATTCTGGGGAGTTTTCTGCGACTCCGGAAACTCCGGCAACGTGTTTCCAAGGTCTATGATATAAGCATAGCGGTCCATCCAGTCAGACAGACCCTCAAATTCGTCGATGATTTCGTCTTGAGCTTCGTTGATAGACATGATTAAAAAATTAAAAATATGATTCAACCCTCAAAAATAGTCAAAAAAAACGAATAACCAAGAAAAATGAGAATTTAAAATTGAAAAACAAGAAGGGAACATTCTAATTACGGTTCGCTGACCCAACAGAAGCAGCAACGGTTACTACGAAGAATGATACAGAGAACTATTTTTAACAATGCATCTTCTAATTTTAACACTTCAACCGGTTTATTTCTTTGTTATGATTTTCAATACTTCGGTTATTTTTTAATAATCAGTTAACGGCTCGTCAGAACCAAATG
>CAJUIJ010000249.1 GCA_910586175.1 uncultured Muribaculaceae bacterium
CTGAAAAGCCCCGGAGCGGTCAGCTTCGGGGCGGTAGGAGAAAGGGGTGCAATTATTTTAAGTTAAAGATGAGGCTGCTTTGCGGAGTCGGTCGGCCGTGGCATTCAGTGCATCGCTGAGTTGTCGGGCCTCCTCCGGGGTGAACCCCCCACCGGGTGTTCCATCGCTCTTGACTCCATCGAGTTTATGATAGAGCCACGAAGCGGACTTGCCGAAATATCGACGCGATATGTCCCTCCATGAAATGGTGAGGAGTATGTCGGCCAAACGAGCTTTGGCATCTGAGATAATCGGGGTTGTTTCGATTTGTGTCATATCTATTCTTATTTGAATTCAAACAAATTAATTTTAAGTTGGGACTCTCGGTTAAGAGAGTCCCGAGGCTTAGGGTAAATCTATAAGTTTATAAAATGCCTTCTCTGCAAGCCACAATTGGTTGTCATAACCATTTGGGAATGCTCTGCGAAGGTTTCTTATAATCTCAATCAACTCAGCCTCATCCTCATTTAAATCATACTGCATAAGCATAAATTTTAAAAGAGTAAAACTTAAAATTAATTGCACTGCAAATATAATACGATTTTTTATATTATACAAATTTTCGTACTGAAAAGTTTAAAGATTTTTTGATTATGAAAAGGAAAGCAAACATCGACACGATCATGATTCATTGCACGGCCACCCCTCCAAGGCGTGAGGTCTCTGTGACTGAACTTGACCGTTGGCATAAGGCTGAGCGTTTTGAACCGTATGTGAAGCCGGATGGCACCAAGGTCTATGCCGGCTATCATCTGCTCGTGCATCTTGATGGCTCTTATGAGCGGATTCGTCCGGATGACCATAGAGGTCAGCATTGCCCCAAGCAGGATATGAATAACCGTGCTGTGGCCATCTGCTATGTGGGTGGCGTCGACATCAACAACAAGCCGTGCGACACTCGCACTGATGCG
Organism: uncultured Muribaculaceae bacterium; assembly: GCA_910586175.1. Taxonomy (GTDB): domain Bacteria; phylum Bacteroidota; class Bacteroidia; order Bacteroidales; family Muribaculaceae; genus Lepagella. Next base: position 951 of record CAJUIJ010000249.1, read on the forward strand.
CAGAAGCGGACGTTGCTCTCGCTCGTGCGCACCATGAAGGCCCGCTACCCCGGTGCGCAGGTGATAGGACACCGTGACATTGCGCCTAAGGCCTGCCCGAGCTTTAACGCTAAGTATGAGTATCGGGAGGTATGAGAGGGGAACGTGACAAGTGTTGGGACTTGATTCTCACTTACCTTATCGGGCTGATATTGGTGATGGTGCTCGGCTGCCTCACTTTCAGCTGCACGCGCAAGGTGTATGTGCCGGTGGAGAGTGTGCGCACCGAGTATCGTGATCGTGACCGCAACAGTGTCAGGATAGACTCGGTGATAGAGGCCGACACGAGGCTTATCTACATCAACGGCGACACGGTGCGCGATTACCGCACGCGATGGCGCGAGCGCATCCGCGAAGTGCATGACACGGTGAAGGTAGTGGAGCGTATTACCGTGACTAAGACTATCACTGTCGAGGTGGAGCGGAAGCCTACGTTGTGGGAGCGGACGAGCCGGGGTGCCGGCTGGTTTATTGCGGGTGCATTGGTGGTTATGTTATTGACTTGGAAGATATGGAGAGGAAGATTGAGATAAGCAAGCAAGAGGTGATGCTCCGTGTGGCCGAGACTACGGCCTATACAGGGGCCAAGATGGACGATGACAAGGAAGGCAAGGCGTGGGAGCGCATATCGACTGTCGACGAGGATGAGGCTCACTTGGAACGGTTCTGGGAAGAGGGGAGGTCGGAGGTTTGCAATGAGCTTCGGGGGCTTGTGCTGTCTGAGCTGATGAGAGGCGAAGCTTATGAGCTCAGGCTTGAACTGTCGTCGAGGTTTGATGACGCGCTGCTTGATGGTATGCGGACGAGCCTTGAGAGTTACTTCGTGAACAGCATAACCGGCAAGTGGTATATGTATACCAACAAGGCTGAAGCATCGGCATATCTGACTAAAGCAGGGGCTTGCCTTGAGGACCTGCACCGCAAGGCGGTTTTCAAGCACCGTCCTTTGCGTCCTAAATATTAAGAATTAATAACTAAATGTAAATAAACATGGCAGAGCACAAGCAGAACATCGGGGTTAGGCTCCAGGTGAAGGAGATAATCTTCGACATCATGAACAAGACCCACCTCACCGGTCATGCGCGTGAGGCGGAGGGAAAGAAGAATTATGAGGCATCCTCTTACATGCAGGCCTCCGAGGATACTGAAGCATCTTATCAGATCCGTCGCTCGGTAAGCAATGCGTTCGCGCAGATCAAGGTGCTTCTCGGCGAGTATCTGGAGGAGAATACCAAGATGACGACCAACCTCATAAACGATATAGTGGACAATGACGGGGTGCTTGAACTGGAGTTCCTTATGCCGTCGAACTTCCATAATTCGGCGGTGGATTCTCTGGGTAACGGATGTCATCAGTATATCGTCAACAAGTCGATAGCCGATTGGTTTGTGATAACGAACCCGGAGGAGGCTGCCAATTACGTTGCCTTGGCCAATGAGGCATTGGAGACAGCCAAGCGTGCACTTTACAAGCGTGCCCGTCCTGTGCGGCCTACATATTGATTAAGCCCTTTGGGCTTTCACAGGACAAAAGCCGGCTGCCGGGCTTTGGCCGGCAGGTGTGTGTATTTCTAAAAAAGAGGATTGGCTGTATGTATAAGAT
>CAJUIJ010000250.1 GCA_910586175.1 uncultured Muribaculaceae bacterium
GCTCATCGGCAGCATCAAACCCAAGGGCTTCAGTGTGATAGTGCGCACATCTGCCGAAAATAAGCGAGTGGCAGAACTTAACCATGAGCTTCGCACCCTGCTCAAAAATTGGGAAGAGGCCGTGGCAAAGATGCAGCGGAGCAAGTCGCCGGCTCTTATTTATGAAGAGGACTCAAGGGCTGTCAGCGTGATACGCGACCTTTTCAGCCCCAATTTCGAAAGTATCCATGTAAATCATGCTGAGACTTTTACGCAAATACAAAATTATGTCTCCCTGATTTCTCCGGAAAATAGGGATATCGTGAAGCTCTATGCAAAGGATACGCCTATCTTCGACAATTTCAACATAACCCGACAGATCAAGAGCAGCTTCGGCAAGACCGTCTCGTTCCGCTCGGGTGCTTACCTCATCATAGAGAGCACGGAAGCACTGCATGTCATTGATGTCAACTCCGGCAACCGCAGTAAAGCCTGCCCCGATCAGGAATCAAATGCGCTCGACGTTAACCTTAAGGCTGCCGATGAGATAGCAAGGCAGCTGCGTCTGCGCGACATGGGTGGCATAATTGTAGTCGATTTTATCGATATGGGCAAAGCGGAGCACCGTCAGGAGCTTTACGATCATATGAAAGAAGTGATGGCCAACGACCGTGCCCGTCACAACATTTTGCCGCTGAGTAAGTTCGGCCTGATGCAGATTACACGCCAGCGCGTGCGTCCCGCTCTTGATATCACTACAAGCGAATCTTGTCCTTCATGCTTCGGCAAGGGAGAAGTGCAAGCCTCCATCCTCTTTACCGACAAACTCGAGCAGAAAATTGAATATCTTGTAGAACACCTGAAGATCAAGAAATTCAACATGTATATCCACCCATATGTGGAAGCCTATGTCAAAAAAGGCCTGATATCGCTCTATGGCAAATGGAAGCGCAAGTATGGCCGGGGCTTCAAGGTGATAGCCGACGAATCGCTCGCATATCTGCAATACAAGGTGGTGGATCCCGACGGTAAGGAAATAGACCTCAAGGAAGAGGGGGACCTCGGCTCAAGCCAAACCAAAAACCGCGTAAGAGCCAAAAACCGAGATAAAGAAGAAAACTGAACCGGGATCATAAATTTAGAACAAGATCCTCTAAGTGCAAACAAGGGAGACCACACCGTATGGCCTCCCTTATTTGTTACACAGTATCTTTGGAGTCAGTACTATGGAAATTAGATGGCGAGGAAATCTGCAACTATGAAGGTGCTTCCTCCGATATATATGATATCGGCAGTATCAGTCTCTTCATTCCCAATTATGCCATGTGCTCCGGCATCTTCAATGGCTTCGCTGTAGGCTTCTGCCACTGTAGGATATCCCTTGCATGCGAATCCTTGTGCTTGCATGCGCTCGAGCAGTTCTTGCCATGGCATGGCACGTGGTATCTGTGCCTGTGTCACATAATAGGTCGCTTGTTTCGGAAACATCGGTAGTATATGTTCCACATCCTTGTCTGACACGAAGCCTATCACCATGCGCAAGGTGGCATCCTTGTTTTTGTTACGTTTCTCGCTCATGAGTCTTTCCAATTGTGGCAAGTTGTAGCTCAAGCCGGCCTGGTTGTGTCCTGTGTCACATATTGTCAAGGGTGAATTGCTCACTACACTCCAGCGACCGGAGAATCCGGTAAGTTTTTGGACCTCGGCAAACCCCTCTGCCATGGCCTTTTCTGATATCTTTATACCTAACTTGCGCAGTTCTGAAAGAGCCACCCGTGCGGTATTGACATTCTTCTTCTGATAGTCGCCCTGCAGTGAGCAATTCAGAGCTTCATTGGCTGTTTCATCCACCTCTCGGTATGCCTCACGCAGTGGAGCACCGACCTCAGCGGCCTTAGTGCGAAACACCGGCTCTGTCTCATCATTGGCTTCACCGACAACAGCCGGAATGCCATGCTTTATTATGCCTGCCTTTTCTGTGGCTATCTTCGCAAGGGTGTCGCCCAAAAATTGTGTATGGTCGAAAGATATATTGGTGATTATACTCAACAATGGGGTGATGATATTGGTGGAGTCGAGCCGGCCTCCCATGCCGACCTCTATAACGGCATAGTCAACACCCTGCTTGGCAAACCAGTCGAATGCCATCATCATGGTCAATTCGAAAAATGAAGGCTTCTCACCCTCGTAACCACCTTTTTGCCAGTTCTCCACGAATTCAATGACCTCTTGTTCCGAAATCATCTCCCCGTTTACGCGCATCCGCTCGCGAAAATCCACAAGGTGCGGAGACGTGTAAAGCCCTACCTTGTAGCCCTGTGCCTGTAGCACGGCGGCGATAAGGTTTGATACACTTCCTTTGCCGTTGGTGCCGGCCACATGTATCGCTTTCCACTTCTTGTGAGGGTCACCGAAGTGTGCTGAAAGTGCCAGACTACGTTCGAGTCCGGGTTTGTAAGCGGCTGCCCCTACTCTTGAGAACATTGGCAGCTGTGCAAATAGCCAGTCGGTTGCTTCTTTATATTCCATATAGCAG
>CAJUIJ010000251.1 GCA_910586175.1 uncultured Muribaculaceae bacterium
GCTCTACATTGATGAACTTACGTCCCTCTTTTCCGGTCGAGAACACTACCACACCGTCAATGAGGGCGAAGAGCGTGTGGTCGCGTCCCATGCCGACATTGAGGCCCGGATGGTGTTGCGTACCGCGCTGACGCTTGATGATGTTGCCGGCGCGGCATTTGGAACCTCCGAATATTTTCACACCGAGTCGTTTGCTTTCTGATTCACGGCCGTTCTTTGAACTGCCGACACCTTTCTTATGTGCCATAATCGAAGATTGTTATTAAGCTTTTACGATGTTTTTGATTAAAACCTTGGAGAAATACTGACGGTGGCCGTTCTTGCGACGATAGCCTTTGCGGCGTTTCTTCTTGAAAACGATCACCTTGTCGCCCTTCACGAGCGGAACGAGGACTTCGCAGTCCACTTTTGCACCTTCAACGGCAGGCACACCGACTTTCACGTCGCCGTCGGCATCAAGAAGAAGCACCTTGTCGAAGCTCACTGCATCGCCTTCTTTCACTTCTTCGCCGAGATAGTTGACATACAAGAACTTGCCTTCTTCGGCCTTGAACTGCTGTCCTTTGATTTCTACAATAGCGTACATTGCTAATTTATTGGTAGTTATGAAAATTAAACCGTTGGGCGTCCGGAGTTGTCCCCGGCTCTTATTCGTGCCTTGGCGGATTTAGCGGTGCAAAGTTACTAATTTTATTCCGCATAACAAACAATCAGAGCATATTTTAGATGAAGAAAATCCCGAGACATCGTAAAGCCCAGACCCTGCATAGCCAAGAATCCACCGGTCATGCGGCAGTCATAGTGAAACCCTTGTGCATCCACCGCTTCGACCGCCAACGGCGCATAAACACTATGCCGCGCACGTTCTCGTCGAGCGTGAACATCCACCACATGCCCAATATGCCATACCCGGCCGTAATGCCGCATAGATACGCGCCCACCACAGCTATGGACCACATGAATATAAGCCCTACATAGAAAGGATAATTCACATCCCCTGCAGACTGGAGCGTGTTGACGAAAAGGATGTTGGTCGGCCTGCCCACCTCAAGCACCACGTCTATCCATAATATCGCCGTGCCGAGGGCTATTATTTCGGGATTGGAGGTGAGCGTTGTCATAATCCATGTGCCGCCGAGGGCAAGCAGAAGCGAAAAACCAAGCGTGATTGAAACGGCAACCCGCAGCAGGAAGCGTCCGAGGACGTAGGCCCCGTGCCATTTCTCCGCCCCCACGAGATGCCCTATGGAAATCGCCCCGGCATGAGAAATGGATATGCAGAACAGATAGCCGTACATTATTATGTTGACGCAATATGTACGCGCAGCAAGCGCCTCCATACCCAGGCTCGTGATGAAATACGCAATCACAAGCTGTGAGCATGAATAGCTCATGGCCTCTCCCGCCGACGGCAACCCTATCTTCATCAGATTGCGGAACTCCTGGACAGGAAAACGCCGGAATATATGCGTCGGAAAGCGGCTTACCGTAGTACGGAACACAATCACGAAAAGGACAGCCATCGCTATGGAGCGAGAAACGACAGTGGAAATGGCCGCCCCGTTCACTCCCAGCTTCGGCGCACCGAGTTCGCCGAAGATAAAGGCATAGTTCCCGGCAATGTTTAGCACATTGACCACAAGAATCACAAGCATCGGATACACCGCGCGGTTGTTGCTCCTGAGCGCAGCGGAAAGCGTCATGGCGAGAGCCTGCACGAACGCCCCTGCACCGACAATCCGCATATAACCCGAACCTTCGGCGAGGGCGGCACCATCCAAGCCCATCCATTGCAAAACGGGACGAGAAAAAAGGAGAAGCCCGAGGCTTATCGCCAGCCCGAACACAAGATTGACAACAAGAGACACACCGACAACGGTCTCCATACGCTCCCGCAAGCGTGCCCCGAGATACTGGCTGCAAAGCACCGACGTGCCGAGGTTTATGACCTCGAAGACAAGAAAACAGAAAGTCAGCACCTGATTGGCGAGACCGACGGAAGCCACGCTGATGTCACTGTGGCGCGAAAGCATAAAAGTGTCCACCGCACCAAGTGTCATCACAAGCAACGTCTCCACCAGAATAGGCAGAGTCAGTTGCACAAGTTCCCGGCGGAGCGGCGACTTGGAGGCAGGCCGCAGCCTGAGCTTTCCGGCCACATTGATGTCCTGTAGCGACAACGCGCCAATGTTCATAATAATCGCTCTATAATGTTCGGTTGGAGTAATCCCCGTCCGCAAACACAAGCCGCATTCCGAACGGAACTGCAAAATTACAACAAAAATCCCTCGCCAAGTCTCTTATATCCACTCTGTCTTTGATTTTTAAGATAAATTATATGTGCAAAAACTCCAAAAACAAAATAATCCACGGAGAATTTGGTGGAATCAGAAAAACTGCCTAACTTTGCACTCGCTATCAAAAACGACCAAGGAAAGATGCCGGAGTGGTCGATCGGGGCGGTCTC
>CAJUIJ010000252.1 GCA_910586175.1 uncultured Muribaculaceae bacterium
GAGAATCAACAACATAGACCGCAAAGGCATCAGGTTGATGCAAGAACCTGACCGCAAACTCGGAAGCGGCAAGACAAAGAGCGAGCTGCGCAAGAACTTCCAGATCGGTAACAGGTTGCTGCTGATGCTTAAACAACTCACAGGCATCACTGCTATAAAGTCACGCAAAAAGCAGAAAGATAATTGGAATAACTATATTAAACATAATGAGAAGACCGACACTCTATATGATTCACGATACATGGAGAAAGAATAGATCCTTGAGAAAGTTAAGGATATCAAGAAGGGCACTTAACTGTGTATTCGCCATGCTTATAATGCAGATTTCCGTTTCATGCCGGCATAGAGAGGCTTCGCAACTTGAAATCGAGGCTGACCAGCTTTACCACAAGAGTGTGGAGATTACCAAACTCTACACTGACAGTTTGCAGAAAGCCAAAGATTCGACCACGGTGGCACGCCTTAACCATGGGCTTGAAGATAGAATCACCAAACTGAACTACAACTACAAGCCGGAGGTCTACCTGGAGATTTCGCAAGGCCAGAACGACACTCTGACCAACCTGACGCTACGCTTCGCGGTGATGCGCGACAGCCTGCTGACGCAACTCTCAAAACCAGCTGCGGCCACCAACGATTCAACCGACACCAACCCCGACACCAACCCAATCGCTACATTGACGCAGTCTTAGCCAACTTGAACCATTGCAACACGAGCATTGTTGTATCTTCATTACAAGTCGCACGCAAAGATTGTGTGCACAAGTATATAGACACGTCCGCATGCAAATCATTTAGCATATAGACATTAAGTCATTGTAAAAAAGATTGTTATGGTAAGTACGAGTAAACATCCAAGCGAAGATTGGCGCGCCCTCACTATATATCAGGTGATGGTGGCGGCCTTTCAGCATTCAGACACAGGCTCCATGGGCTACAAAGAAATGTGGGGTCCTGACAACGAGCGAAAAGATGGGAATTTACGTGGGGTGATTGAGGCACTTGATTACATAAAAGGGCTTGGCGTCAATGCCATATGGTTGACTCCAATCTTCGACAGTTCGGAAGCCTCCGGAGGTGAAAAACTTCAGGCTTCCGGCTATTTCGCCTCAGATTTTTTCAAGATTGATCCTCATTTCGGCACAGAAGAAGACCTGCATGAACTTGTAACTGAAGCTCATAACAGGGGGATATATGTGCTGCTCGATGGAGTCTTCGGACATCACGGAGGTGTAAAAAACACCTCGCCATCCGGTCATTCTATCGATTCTACACCAACTCTTAGTGTGCGTGGCGAAGAGGGAGGCGAGGGCAATGTGAAGTATCCCGAATCACTCGAATATTTCAAAGAAGTGGCAACATATTGGATAGACAAGTTCGAGATAGATGGATGGCGACTCGACCAAGCGTATCAGCTTTGCCAGGAGGGTCATAACTACTGGTGCGAGATATCAGAAGCGGTGCACCAACTGTGTGAACGCCGCCGCGCCGAGGGCAAAGAGTGGGGAGTGCTCGGATATATGGTGGGTGAGGTATGGACAGGAGCCGAAGGTGTTAATGACAGCGTATATCAGGACTTTGGATTAAAAAGTGCTTTTGATTTCGATGGCAAGATGAGGATAAGTGGCGAAATGGGTGATATCGGCGATGCCGGACTAAACAATGGCTGGGATGATGTAGTCACCACATACTCAGCACCAACGGAACGTGGTTATTGCTCTGATGAAATTTTGCCGAATCTTTTTCTCAGCAATCATGACGGCTACAGAGTGGCCGACCGCTTCTATGATGAAGGCCAGGAGATAAACCTAATGACACGGTTTGCGATACTTGCCGGATATCCCGGACCGGTGACCCTCTATTATGGAGATGAGCTCGCTGACCTCAGCCGGGATGCAGAGGGAAGCCAGCCTGACAATGCATCCCGCACCACGGGGCATATCGCTCCCGACGATGACCGCGAGCGACATCTGCTCAATTACGTGCGTGATGTGTTTGAATTCAGGATGCAGAATCCGGCCATGTGGCGTGGCACTCAAGAATTTAACCGTTATCGCAAAGATGACGCGGAAGTGCTTGTAATAACCAAACAGGACACAGAAAGCGAAAACAAGGTAGTAATGGTGTTTGCCGACCGAGATGTCACATTAAACGTAGAGGGAGTTGGAGAAGAGGTGGAAGTGAAAGGCTTTGTGCCGCAACTCTTCAAACTTCAATAAAGAGATGGTTTATCATATTTAGAGACTTATAATCGGATAGAAGGTAACACTAATTCTCAGTGCCCATGCTGAGCAAACAAAATGACGGCAAAAGCAAAAAAGGCTTCTTGCCGTCATTTATCTGTTAAACATCATGATAGCGTATACAGGATTAGGTAAATGCCGAACATTTGACATTCTGATTACATACTTTTTACAATTTTTT
>CAJUIJ010000253.1 GCA_910586175.1 uncultured Muribaculaceae bacterium
CGCACGCGCCATGGTGGCCAAGATGGACGAACTCGGATTCGGCAACTGCACCAACACTGGCGCATGCTCAGCCGAGTGCCCCAAGAACATCAAGATGGCCAACATAGCACGAATGAACCGCGAGTTCATCGCAGCAAAGTGCCGCGAATAACCATCCGAAACCTACAATAACGAATCGCCCCCGTGTCACTGAAGACACGGGGGCGATTTATTTACATGCTCTTAACTATCAATAGCTGCCGGCGGTGCGGTTGCGGCGGCGTTTGGTCGCCTTATCGTTGGGATCGAATGGGTTGGCTGTCGGGTCGAAGTAGTCATCTTCCTCCTCATCGGTGTTGCCGTTGCCTTTATTGCGGTTGCGCGCACGCTTGTCGGTAGCCGGCTTATTCTTCGTCACTTGTATCGGCTTCATCATATCGACCGGAAGTTCCCAAAGGTTCCATTGCTCCTCCTTGTCCCAGTTTTTCTTCACATTTATTGGCTTCGGATAGTAATAGGCCAACTCCGGTTGCAGACGCTCATCGTAATTTCCGGTGTCATACACGCCATTGCCGTTAGAGTCTATTATAACCCTCGCAAAATATTTGCCCGGTGTGAGGAACGGGAAGAAAGCCTCCGAATCGATCATGCGCTCCGTGCGTTCCACCGCATCGGAGCCATTAAGCAACTCCACAAATGCAGGGACCTCGGCAGGGAGTCCGTTAAGGTGGAAAAGCAGCGAGCAATACTCACCCGACTCCTTGACCGTAAACTCATGCTGCAACGGACGCGTAGGCTTGCCATAGATGTCGGTTGCGGCAAGCGAATCAATCTCAAGTTTGTACTTGCCTCCATAATCCCACTCATAATCGACTGCAAACAAGCGGGGATTTCCCACTTCCGGACGAGAAAATATGAAATTCTTCGCCACCGGCACATATAGCGAATCTACCATCATGGATAGATGTATGGCCGTTGAGTCGAAACGTTCGAGCGGAGCAGGCACTTCAAACCGAAGCGGAAGATGCACATCCTGCTGGGCGGTGGAGAGCATCTTGAACGACGTAGTGATAGCGGCAATTGAATCAGCCACGGAAATCTTAGGTTTCTTCTCATTCTTCTTTTTCTTAGGCACAGGAAGCCGCTTAGTGAAGAAATCGAGCGTATCAGAAATTGCCTCCGGCATGAAATTCTGGTCCGTACGCACATAGTCTACCACGAGCCTGAGTGAATCACGGCGCATCAGCTCCGGCGTTAGCCACCACACGAGCGAATCCATATGTTCGGAACGCTCCAAAGTTCCTATGAATGTGTCTGGATGATAGCCAAGCAAGCGCACACGTGGCAGCGAGTCTCTCTTGGTGTTGAACTTCAAGAAGAAGCGCGTGGAGTCCTGACGCTCATACTTGGTGATATATTGCTGCCTCAGACCTGAATTGAACGTGCGTAGCACCAGATCATTAGGCAGATAGATGGTGCGTTCACGCTCCTTCACTGTGTCAATCTTGCCGGTAAGCTTATTATAAACGGTGTCGAGAGCCAAGGCCGATCGGGTGGTCGGAGAAACATACACATCGAGAAACGCCATATTCTCCTCAGGCGAGGAATAGGCGTAGTCGCCATCCTTATCTTCAAGAGCGAACACCCGGTAATCGCCCGGTGCGAGCCCCCGTATTGTGAAACGGCCACGGTCATCAGTCTTGGCCACACGCAGCATGCGCGTCTTCTTGAACGCCGTGTCGGGGAGCTCTGTGTCGGTCCAGGGCAATTGCACGCCTACAAGTATGCCCTGCTGAGGCTCCATGTCGCGCGCTCCGAGCACACGCCCCGATATGCGGAGCGAATCGAGCTGCGGACCTGTAGAGAAGGTATAAGTGAACCCCTGGAGCGGATTCCCCTCATTGTTATCTTCTATGGCATCGGCAAAATCTACGGTATAAGTGGTGTTGGGGGCCAGCGAGTCAAACTCTATTGTGACACGCTTGCCCTGCGAAGTGACACGCGGCACCGACTTGGAGGTGGGCGAAACCACAACCTTCTGAAAAGCATCCTTTAAGTTGATAAGCTCATTGAACGTTAACACAATCTTCTCCTTGCTGACATTGAGCGATCCCGGAGCAGGATTGCCACTCACAAAAATAGGAGGATCCTCATCGCGCGGGCCACCCGATGGAGTGCCGATATTGGCGCACGCTGCAAGCAGCAACGCACCCGCTGCGGCAATTATTATATTGGCGCTTAGTAATCGCGACCTCTGTGCTAATCTACGTGTAATTTTCATCTGAATACAATCTTTTCACAAAGAAACGTCAAAAATAAACAAAAAAATTCATAAAAACCGCGTCCAAAAACAAAAATGTAACTTAATATGGCCGAAACATCAAAAAAAAGAGGTATATTTGCAAGCTGAAAATAGTAT
>CAJUIJ010000254.1 GCA_910586175.1 uncultured Muribaculaceae bacterium
GGAAAGGAAACGAAAGTAGGTCAGAAAACTTTCGTTTCCCGACCTACTCGATTAGTTTTTGGCACGAGAATTTGTTTTTTTGAAATTATTTGTTTAATTTTGATTATTACATACTCCTCTTATGTCTGATACCGAGAAAATACAAGAGGCCCTGAAACGTCACTTCGGTTTTGAGTCGTTCAAGGGCAATCAGCTCGAAATAATACAAAGTTTGCTTGATGGGCACGACGTGTTCGTGCTCATGCCCACCGGTGGAGGCAAGTCGTTATGCTACCAACTCCCGGCTCTGATGTCGGAGGGTACCGCCATAGTGGTTTCTCCTTTGATTGCACTTATGAAGAACCAGGTGGACGCGGTGCGTAATTTTGAGGATGAAGACCGTGTGGCCCATTTCCTGAACTCATCTCTTTCCAGGTCCGCAGCCGAGCAGGTGCGCAACGATGTGCGCGAGGGGAAGACCAAACTCCTTTATGTGGCTCCCGAATCGCTTGCCAAGCAAGAAAATGTGGACTTTCTCAAGTCTGTCAAAATATCTTTTTTCGCCATCGATGAGGCTCATTGCATCTCTGAATGGGGGCATGACTTCCGCCCCGAGTATCGCAAGATAAGGCCACTCATCTCATCGGTGGGAGATTTCCCGGTTATAGCCCTCACAGCCACAGCCACTCCCAAGGTGCAGCATGACATACAGAAAAATCTTGGCATACTCGATGCCAAGGTGTTCCGTTCGAGCTTTAACCGTCAGAATCTGTATTATGAGGTTCGCCCCAAGACAAAGGATGTGGATCGCGATATAATTCGTTATATCAAGAATGCTCCGGGCAAGTCGGGCATCATTTATTGTCTGAGCCGCAAGAAGGTGGAAGATTTGGCAGAAACGCTCAGAATCAATGATATATCTGCGCTCGCTTATCATGCCGGTATGGATGCTGCCACGCGTGCGGCCAATCAGGATGCCTTTCTTAATGAGGAGGTCAATGTGATTGTGGCCACGATTGCTTTCGGCATGGGTATAGATAAGCCGGATGTGAGATATGTGATTCATTACGACATTCCCAAAAGCTTGGAGGGCTATTATCAGGAGACAGGCCGTGCCGGCCGTGACGGTGGTGAAGGGAAGTGCGTCACTTTCTATACGCGCAAGGACCTCCAGAAACTTGACAAGCTGATGCAGAGCAAGTCGATAAATGAGCAGGAGATAGGACGTCAGTTGCTCATGGAGACTGCCGAATATGCAGAATCATCGGTGTGCCGTCGCAAGATATTGCTACATTACTTCGGAGAGAATTATGATGTGGATAATTGTGGCAACTGCGACAACTGTCTTCATCCCCATAAGCATATAGAGGCCACAGAGGATGCCAAGGTAGCACTGGAGATAGTGGAAGCTGTGCAATGCCGCTTCCGTGCAGAATATATAACCAACCTGCTTATAGGTCGCGCCACCGATGAAATCAAGAATAACGGTCATGACCTTCTCGAGCTCTTCGGTGCCCTGAAACACCGTGATGAAAAGGTGGTGGTGATGTTGGTGAGACAGCTCGCCATAGCCGGGTATCTGACCAAGGACCTCGATAATTACGGCATATTGAAAGTGACTCCGGAAGGCAAGAAGTTTATCAATTCGGAAGCTTCTTTCCATATCGTGGAAGATGTAGATTATAACGACCTGTCGACCGATACTGCTGCCGCTTCCGGAGGAAGTTCGGCACTCGACCCGGAGTTGTTTGCAATACTCAAAGGCCTTCGCAAGGATGTGGCCCGCAAAGTGGGTGTGCCACCATATCTCGTGTTCATGGATACTTCGCTTGAGGCAATGGCCACCATGTATCCTGTGACGCAGGAAGATCTGCTCGCTGTGCCGGGCGTAGGTAGCGGCAAGGCTCTCAGATATGGCAAGCGCTTTCTGGAGGTGATCAAAAATTATGTGGAGGAAAACGACATACAGCGTCCTTCAGATATGCGCATCAAGCTCATGGCCAACAAGAGCAGCAAGAAGATCTCTATCATACAAGCTATCGACCGAAAGATCGACTTGGAAGAGGTGTGCGATGGCATGGGCATGGAATTTTTTGAATTTCTCGAGGAACTTGAGTCTATAGTCGAAGCCGGCACAAAGATTGATATTGATTACTTTATCCGTGAAATTCTTGACGATGACCAGATTGAGGACATGCTCGGATATTTTCGCGAGAGCGAAGATGGTGATATAGAGAGTGCAATCCAGGAACTCGGGGCCGATTATGCCGACGAAGATATACGCCTGATGCGCGTCAAATTTATCTCAGACGTCGGCAACTGATAATTTTTTAAGGGAGCTTCTATAAATTCAATAGTTCGTTAAAAAATAATTCATAGGCTAAGCGGCATCTGCCGCAATGCC
>CAJUIJ010000255.1 GCA_910586175.1 uncultured Muribaculaceae bacterium
AAATTAGTTTAAACAACTTCATACGGAGAATACCTGAAAAATTCAAAAAATACATCATATTACATTCAATGTTAAAACCGAAAATCGCAACCTTGATGACCGCTGCGCTGCTCTGCTGCGGTTCGTATCCTGTCATGGCACAGACCAACAGCACGTATGATGCACAGTTTATCGAATGGCCAACCTACAATGGTAATGACCTCGAGCTAACAGTCAACAATTCAGGCACCCACTTCCGTCTATGGAGCCCGAAAGCCAAGGATGTCCGCGTTAACTTATATGACAACGGTCATACAGGCTCTCCGTTCAAGACGTTGCCTATGAAATTTGATGCTGCCACCGGTACATGGACTGCTTCTGTGCCCGAACAGCTTTATGGCAAGTTCTACACTTTCCAGGTCAACAACGACGGCAAATGGCTCAGCGAGACTCCCGGTGTATGGGCCAAGGCTGTAGGCGTTAACGGCAAGAGGGCCGCCATAATCGACTTCGACGCCACTGACCCCGAGGGTTGGGCTGCCGACAAGGGACCTGAAGTAAAGCACTTCTCTGACGTGATTGTCTACGAGATGCACCATCGCGACATGTCGATGCACCCCACTTCGGGTATCGCCAACAAGGGTAAGTTTCTTGCCCTCACCGAACCGGGCACCACTTCGCCCGAGGGCTTGAAGACCGGCATAGACCACCTCAAGGAGCTGGGCATAACCCATGTGCATATACTACCCTCCTACGACTATAACTCCGTAGATGAGGCCAATCTGCAACAGAACACGTACAACTGGGGCTATGACCCGCAGAACTATAATGCACCGGAAGGTTCCTACTCCACCAATCCTTCCAACCCCTCTGTACGCGTCAACGAGATGAAGCAGATGATTAAGGCGCTTCACGATGCCGGTATCGGTGTAATCATGGATGTGGTGTACAACCATACAGCCGAGAACGATGGTTCCAACTTCGAGCTTACCGCTCCCGGATATTATCACCGTCATTGGGACGATGGCCGTTACAGCGATGCATCGGGATGCGGCAACGAGACAGCCTCCGACCTGCAGCAGATGCGCGACTATATCATAAACTCCACCAAATATTGGGCTGACGAGTATCATGTTGACGGTTTCCGTTTCGACCTTATGGCCATACACGACACCGAAACCATGAATCAGGTGGCAGCCGAACTGAAGAAGGTCAACCCTAACATCTTCGTGTATGGTGAGGGTTGGACAGCCGGTGACTCGCCTCTACAGCCTGAACGCCGCGCCCTGAAAGAGAATGTGAGCAAGATGACCGACATCGCTGTCTTTTCTGACGACCTCCGCGATGCGGTGAAAGGACACTACACCGATGCTGCTGACCGTGGCTTCGCCACCAGTAAGCCCGGGCTCGAGGAGACCGTGAAAATCGGTATCGTGGCAGCAACCGACCATCCGCAGGTCAACTATAAGAAAGGTAATAATTCGAAATTCCCTTATGCCAAGTCGCCCGAGATGATAGTGAACTATGTAAGCTGTCACGATGACCTTTGTCTGACCGACAAGCTCCGCAAGTCTATGGCCGGCGAACCTGAGGAAAATATGCTTGCCGCCGCCAAGCTCGCGCAGACAATCGTCTTCACATCGCAAGGCACACCGTTCATGTTTGCCGGAGAGGAGATTTTCCGCGACAAGCAAGGCGTGCACAACTCTTACAAAAGTCCGGACTCAATCAATGCAATCGATTGGAGCAACAAGGCTAAATATAACGACCTTTTCAATTATTACAAAGGTCTGACACAGCTTCGCAAGTCACACCCGGCGTTCCGCATGACAACAGCAGCCGACATAGCCAAGAACCTCAAGTTTGATAAGATAGACTCCGCAAAGACTCCCAACTTGATTTCCTATTCACTTCTCAACAACGCCAACGGCGACGAATGGAAGGAGATAAAGGTGGTGCTCAACGGGGCATCGAAGCCACAGACAATCAACATAAGCAAAGGCAACTGGATGATAGTGGCGGCTGACGGCAAGATCTCGCCTGCCGGTGACCTCGGAGCAACCGAAGGGGGCAAGATGACCCTCGCTCCCTACTCAGCACTAATTCTTGCCAAGAAATAACTGCCTGATGACCAAAAACTGACGAAATAACCCGGCAAATAAACACCGGATAATACATAAGCAAGAGGGCGTGTCTAAATTAGACACGCCCTCTTGCTTATGGCAAAAATGGAACGGCGATTTCCAAATCATAATACACCTTTTTCCTTTAATTGTACTTATTTATTGTACGTTAAAACAGAACTTCCTCCTCTTCTCACTTGAATATAATGCTCTCTTTTGGGCACTTGATATGAAAA
>CAJUIJ010000256.1 GCA_910586175.1 uncultured Muribaculaceae bacterium
GTCATAATGTCATAATGTCATAATGTCATGATGTCACAACAACATAACAAGCATGAAAATATTTAATAAAGATAGAGAGGGAGCGGCGGAGTTGGTGGCCGTGATAGGGCTTATCGGCAATGATATCAGCTTCGACAAGTGGGAGCCTCTCCTGCCGCTGGGTCTGCGCGACTTGGCGGCTATTGTCGGCATCGAGCCGGTGAAGGGCATCTGCGAGCTTTACGAGCATAGCGACATGCCCGACGCTCATGAAGCGCGGATGGTGGAGCTGGCGCAACAGGCCGTGGCGATGTTCACCTGGCTGAAGGTTATCCCCACGCTCGATGCGCAGCATGGCGACACTGGTCGCGGACGTCGCTTGGGCGAGAATGAGAAGGGACTTACGGCTCTCCAGGAGTTCAAGGATGAGGAAAACATCCGCCATCTCGCCTACGAGGCCGTTGACGCACTGATAGAGGAGATGGAGACAGCCCGCTTCAAGCCGTGGCTCTCATCGCGCAAGTGCCGGCTACGCGATGGCTTATTGGTGAGGAGCAAGGAGGAGTTTGATGATTATTACGTGATCGGGAGCCACCGCCTGTTTGTGACGTTGCTTCCGATGATGCGCGAGGTGCAGGGGGCCACGATTGCCCCGGTGCTCGGCTCATGGCTCGGCAAGCTGCTCTCATGCTCCGATGTGGTGGTGGAACTGGAGACGATGCGCGATATGGCAGCGCGGGTTCTGGTCTTGCTCACCATGCAGAAGGCAGTTGAGAGACTGCCGGTGGAGGTGCTTCCGGAGGGTATAGTGCAGGTGCAGCAGTCGCAGCCGGTGAAGAGCCGGCTGAAGGCGGAGCAGGAGGCACGCAAGGCTGTGGCCGCATCGCTGGCTGCCGATGCCAACCGCTACCTCACCACACTCCAGGGCATGGTGGCAGACCTCGAGGGGGGCGACACAGCGACCACACCACACATCACCGGGCCGATCGACCATGGCCGGGGCATGAGCTTTTAGCGATAGTTATAATGACATATTGACATAATGACATTTTGACATAATGACCAAAAGGGCATGAAAAAAATAAATTTTAGGGGTGCGGAGTTGGAGGTGCCGGAGTCGGTAGGTGAGCTGACTGCTGTGCAGTATGAGTATTTCCTTATCTTGGTGCAGGCTGTAGGTGCCGGGGCTATCGATGCGAAGCGGATGCGTGTGCGCTGGCTATCGTTCTTGCTCGGCATGGGGATGTCTGACTATACGATACTTGTGCCGGAGCTGATTGCCGAGGCTGAGTCTCTGGCGCATGTGGCTGACGGATTCTATCGCGACGGTGCGCCCTGTCTCTCCACTCCGCTCAACAAGCTGCCCGAATATGACGGCCACACCGGGCCGGGCGACTGGCTCGACGGCCTGAAGTTTGGCGACTTCGTGAAGTGCCTCACAATAATGGAGAGTGTGCAGCAGGCTTCGGCCGAGGAGATTGCCGACGGATGCGAGGAGGTGGCACGAACGCTGTATGGGTATGCACCGGCGGAGCAAGTGCCGGACATGCTGACCTATCACGCCACGGTGTTCTTCATGAGCGTATGGAACGAGATAATGAGCGGCCCGGTGACGATCAACTGCAAGCCGGTGGACTTCCGCATCATCTTCAAGGGGGATGGCGGCCACGGCGGGCGCGAGAAGCCTGACGACAACACCGGATGGATGGGCATAACCTTCGAGGTGGCCAAGGAGGGGCCATTCGGTAAGCTGCGCGAGGTGGAGGCCACCGATTTCTGGGAGGTGCTGCTTTATCTGTATCGCTGCAAATTCGAATATATTCACAGTTGTTAGTTTTTAGTTGTTAGTTTTTAGTTGTTAGTTTTTAGTTGGTGGTTATAAAGTTTCTTTTTATGTTAAATCTGAAAGAATATCGGGAGTATTGGAAGGGGTTGTCGCGACGTGTGCCGGGGCTTACGGGGTGCATGGCCGTGACTGTGGATGAGAATATGGCGAAGCGCATCATGGGTTTGCCCAAGGGGAGCGTGACGCTTTTCTACCTGCCGCCGGGGAGTGTGGCCGGGGGTGCCGACGTGGACTCATACCGCGAGAAAAATGAGTGTGTAGTGTTTGTGATGGAGAAGTATGACCCGCAGCGTCGCGACTCTTTCTCGGTGCTCGAGAGCACTCAGGAGGTGATCGAGGGAGTGAAGGGTGCGATGCTTGCCGACATGGCCATGGGCTGCCCGGTAATGAGAGTGGAGGTGTCGAGTT
>CAJUIJ010000257.1:0-690 GCA_910586175.1 uncultured Muribaculaceae bacterium
AATTTTTACGTTGCAATATCAGGGAGCGCTCAGGAAGCGACGAGCAAAAATTTCAAGGAAAATTTCAGCCTTGCGCCGGAGAAAAAAAGCGAAGCTGCAACGGAGTGAAGCGAGCTTTTTATTGAAATTTTGTGTGGAAATCCGCAGGCCTGTTTTGCATAGGAGCGTTGAGCCCTACCTTTGCGACAGGAAAAATCATTATGCCCTGACGGATCAGGCACGTTACAGCCGTCTAAAACCCGGAGGGATGGAGGCGATGCCGCCACAGCCGCGACTGCCACGGTGCCACGGCCTTTTTTCGGAAAGCGGAGTGCAGAAAGTCGAGTGTCGATATTGAGGGATATGCCGCCGCTGCTTGCAGCCCCGGCCACGGTGTCGGATTGGCAACCGCGATATGCCCGGCAGACGTGTTCAAGTCCTCGTACCAATAACACCGATATTTATATGTCTGCACCGAGAGTGATGCCCGGACGACTAAATGGCGACTGCCGCGCCACTCGGTCGGCTATACCTTTATATGTGGAGCGCGGAGGGCGGATTATCCGTGCGGCACCAACGGACACAAACGGCTTGCCGCCGAGGGCTATGTCCGGCTGCTCTCTCCCCCGGTGCCGATTTAGAATACCATAAAATCCCTAAGATATGGATAAATGCAATAACTCACTGCAAGGCATTGTATTCTCGCGGATT
>CAJUIJ010000257.1:700-2218 GCA_910586175.1 uncultured Muribaculaceae bacterium
ATGTGTAACTTTGCGTATGGTAAACAAACCTCCATTCATACTAAAAGGCAGCCCTTTTCATCTAATTATTGGAGTTATAATGTTTTTATGTGGGATTTATCTATTCATAAAAGATTATGCTCCAGTAGTGGGTGTTATACTTGCTATATTAGGTGCCGTCTTAGTTATAATAAAGTTGATTAGAGGACGAAATGTCCTTACAATAGATGCAGACGGCATAAAAGTCAAGGATTGGGTAATTGGAGAATATACGATAGAGTGGCGCGATATAAATAATTGTTACTATGGCTATTATTGGGGCACAGCTTCTTTTGGATTCAGAACGCTAATACCGCGACCTATAATAAACATAGAAACAACTCCACAAGCAAAGGATAAAATCAAGCATAGTTTGATTTGGCTTGGTTGGGATGAATATATCTATAATAAGTATGAACTTATGGCGGCTCTTGAATATTTTAGTGGTAACGGCATATACAATTATGTAGAGGCAAATAAATCCCAACGTATAAGGAAAGTGTTAGTGGCAGTTGTTTTTGTGCTACTACTTGCGTTATTTATGTTATCATTATAGACAAATCGCGGCGGCATAGTGCGGCGACTGGAGCGGGGGAAAAGGCTCGCCGGAGTTGGCGAGCCTCGCTTTGGAGGTCGGAGGGATTTATGCTACCTCGTAAACCATCGTGTAGTCGGCGTTGCCTACCATATCGGCTGCGCGGTCGGAGGCTTCTTCTTCGTTGCGGGCTTCCACATATACTGTCTGGCTGTCGCCGTCGAAGGTGATTACTTCCACCTGGTATTCTTTCATGCGGTTGGAGCGAGAGGTGGTGCTTGCTGCGAAATTCATTATATGTGTCATTGCCGTAAGATTTTGATTGTTATTACTGTGCGCCGGGGCGCGTTTGATTTTTACGCGCAATAAGGAGGGAAGTAGAAAGAGCGCAAGCGCAAAAATTTCAAGCAAAATTTTACCCCTGCCGGGGCGTAGCAAATACTACCCCTGCAAGGGTGTGGAGATTTGTAAAAATTTGAGCGGAAATCGGAGCCTGTTTTGCGATAGCTCGGTACGACCTAACTTTGCAAAGTGAAATATCAGATGCGTACCCGTGCGTGTTTACAAGTAATATCAGTTAAAATCAGGTCTGCAAGAACGGAAATGACGCGATATAATGCGCGGTAAGCACTGCCTCCCGACCGTATGAAAAACCTATGTGTTTATGTTTAAGGATACGCTTTAGCGCTTCCTGTGGAAGAATCGCCCGACGGCAACGGCCATATTCCTTGATGAAGCCCGTAACGCCGAAGCAGCCTCACTCCTTAATTCAACAGCCGATATGAAGGGCCACGGAGATACACACCGCTTTACGCCCTGCATAAACCGGCCTCCAAAGGGAACAGATAATAAAGGCACAGCCTTATCCACGCGACAACGCCGACACTCGCCGCCGCTGCCGTTTGAAAAAGAAAGACCGCCCCGAAGTGGAGCGGTCAAATGCGATAGGGATAACAGCCCTTATG
>CAJUIJ010000258.1 GCA_910586175.1 uncultured Muribaculaceae bacterium
CAAGAGCATCGTTGAGCCTGTAAGCGCAGGTCCCGCTGCCAAGAATGTTATCTTCCTTTCGGCTGATGCATTCGGTGTGCTTCCTCCCGTGTCTATCCTTACCCCCGAGCAGACCAAGTACTACTTCCTTTCAGGCTTCACCGCCAAGCTCGCAGGTACAGAACGCGGTATCACAGAGCCTACTCCTACTTTCTCTGCTTGCTTCGGCCAGGCATTCCTTTCACTCCACCCCACAAAATATGCTGAGGAACTCGTGAAGAAAATGCAGGTCAGCGGCGCTCACGCTTACCTCGTAAATACAGGTTGGAACGGCACCGGCAAGCGCATCTCTATCCGCGACACTCGTGGTATCATCGACGATATCCTCAACGGCGACATCGAGAAGGCTCCCACAAAGGTGATCCCCTTCTTCGACTTCAAAGTTCCTACCGAACTCCCCGGCGTTGATCCCAAGATCCTCGATCCCCGCGACACTTACGCTGATCCCAAAGAATGGGAAGAGAAGGCTAAGAAACTCGCCGAAATGTTCATCAACAACTTCAAGAAATTCGAAACCAACGAACTCGGCAAGAAACTTGCTGAGGCCGGTCCAAAACTCTAATCTTGAATCCGGAAAAACACAATACCCAAAGGTGCGCCAAAAGCGCACCTTTTTTAATGTATAATTAATAATGAATAATGAATAATGAATAATGAATAACTGACACCGTATTATTCATTATTAATTATTCATTAAAAAACTTATTCCGTCCAGTTCTCCGTCAGCATCCATCAGCACCCTCACCTGCCACCACCGGTAACCCACTCCCCTCAGCAGCCGCATATGAGGCCCTCTACACCTGCCCACCACACGCCACTTGTCGCGATGATGCGACCCTAACAGCTCCATCTTCATATCCCGCCTCGCGAACACCCCACGCGCCGTTATGCCACGCACACGCTTAGTCGCATCAATGTCGCCAAGATCAAGACAGGCCGTCACGATACGCTTATGGTCATAATGCTCCTCAGGCTTCTCCACATCACCCGGCTTCGCATCACTCTCCAACTTACCGATCTTATCCCAACTGCCGAAACTCACACCCGAGCCGGGCAAAGACATCCCCTTGACACCCGACATAGCCTCACTAATCGGTATCGATGCCACAACCCTGAAATCGGTGGTAGCGCCAAGCCGCGAGAGTATGATATCCTCATCAAGACGCTGATAATGCCATATCTTACGCCGCTCGCCCGCTATCTCCGCCGAGCGTATCGCCGTGACCTGCTCATCCCCGGCAAGCAAATCCACAGGCTTGCCCATATATATGTCAAGATGTGTCACCGAAGCCGCCAACCCCTCATCGAGCGAGAACGGCTCCACATCGAGCTTAAGGCTCACAGGAGTGTTCATAATCTCCATGACAGTCTGAAGCGAACTTCCGGCGAGGGATATCTCATTGGCAGGGAGCAGCGGCGCACGAGTATTTACCAACTTCTTCACAAAAGAAGACACCTTGACATGCGAACCATCCATGCGGCGCAACGCATAACCCACCACAAAGGGAGAAGTGAGCATATTCTGAAGCAAAGCGCGCTCCCTGTACCGCTTGAACGCCCCCAATGCAGCCGTAGTCATCCGCTTGACAAGAGTCTCGCTCGCCAAAGCAGACGTAGAAGAAGTGGCACCGAGCCAAGTCTTCACCAACTGCAAATCCTCATCGGGCACCTTCACCCCAACCTCACAAGCCGGGTAAAAGTAACGAGAATTCAAGAATCCCGACACCTCACCCGGATAAGTCGAAACCTTAACACCAATCTCCCCGCCGGCAGCATCACCACTTGAAGCACTTACCCCACCACTTGAAGCACTTAAACCACCACTTGAAGCACCACTTGAAGCACCACTTGAAGCACCTACATCCGAAGCCAAAGAAGCGCCAACCTCCCCACGCTTAAGATAAGTGACACTACAATTATCATCATCAACGCGCACAAAAACTCTACGAAACTTCATAACGAAACTTTTTGCCACAAAAATACCACCCGAACATAACCCCACACCAATATTCCAACACAAACCGAATAGTCGTCGCCGGAGGCTCCTCTCTCCCGGTGGCTTCGCGCCAACGTGTCCGTCGCCCCGACGCGAAGCCTCCGGGAGAGAGGAGCCTCCGGCGACGACAACACATATATGCTG
>CAJUIJ010000259.1 GCA_910586175.1 uncultured Muribaculaceae bacterium
GCATTGCGGCAGATGCCGCTTAGCCTATGAATTATTTTTTAACGAACTATTGTTATGATAGACGATATATTGAAATACAACCGAGAGTTTGTGGCCACGAAAGGTTATGAGAAATTCATAACATCGAAATATCCCGACAAGAAAATAGCCATCGTGACCTGCATGGACACACGGCTCATTGAACTGCTGCCGGCCGCCCTCGGCATCAAGAACGGTGATGTAAAAATCATCAAAAATGCCGGAGCAACCATTACCAATCCGTTTGACTCAACTATGCGTTCGCTGTTGGTGGCAGTCTATGAACTCGGTGTCAACGAAATAATGGTCATAGGGCACAGTGGCTGCGGAGTGCAGGGCATGAATGCAGCCGACATGCTGCGCATCATGCGCGAGCGCGGTGTGAGCCGTGAGCACATCGACCTGATGCGCCACTGCGGCATCGACCTTGACAGCTGGCTACACGGCTTCGACGACTCTGCTGAGGCAATCCGCGAGACCGTAGACCTCATTTCGCACCACCCGTTGATGGTTGAAGATGTCAATGTGGCCGGCTATATCATGAACTCCGAAACCGGCTTGCTCACCCCTATCTGCTGAGTAAGCTGACCACTTCTTTTAATCGTTGCTTGTTATTATCGCACGAGGAACAAAAGGAAATAAAGGAAATTCGCTTCGCGGCTTTGTGCTTCCGGCGACGACAACGACGGATTTAGCTGCATCGCGCACCGGGGAGAAGGAGATTCCGGCGAGAACCATGAAGAATCTGTTCCGGCAGAGCCGGATATGTTGAACGAAGCGAATATGTCTTCTTTTATACGCGCATCTTACATGCCGTTGCAGACAGGGTCGCTTCGCGACACATATCCGGCTTTGCCGGAACAGATTAATGCCGGATATTTTATTTGTTTTTATCTGATTCATATTTTGTTTTCTCAAAATTATTATCTACTTTTGCAATCACAGACCGCATCGCAGAGGCCCAGTCACGGGCGTCGCGGGTGGGACTGTAACATACATTATGGAAAGCGTTTACTCGACGCTCTTTCTTGACGTTCTGAAACCTGGAAAATTTCAATCACTGTCAGGAATGCAGCAAACGGTAGATGGCTAATAGAATTTATATATTCCACCTTGCTTGACACGATGGTGTCGTACGATGAGCATATAGTTTTTTACTTAAGGCCTCTCCAAGTTTGCTTGTTTTATTAGGGATAGGCAATTATCGGGCTTAAGAACGATAGAATAGCAATGGTACAGACCTCACGTTTTCTATATACGAACTAATCTAATGCCAAAGAGAGGGTCCGGCGGCTATGTGATATATTGTGGAGTTAGGTATTTCTATTAAAAAACTGGTTGATAAATTTTCAAAAGAGGGTTTTGATTTCAGAACGCCTAAGAAAATATACAATCCAATTGAATTCTTTTTGAATAGAGTTATTAAAAAAGAGTATGCCCATAGCTTGTTTATTGCTCACCTTCTTAATCCATTGGGCGAACATGGTCAAGGATATGCATTTTTAAATTCTTTCATCAAACTTATTCAGGGAAAGCGACCGACGAAATCCAAGTTACTATTCCAACACATTGACTGGAATAAAACGGAAGTATCCACAGAACATTATATCAAAACGGAACCGATTGACTACGATGATGAATTGAAAGGGAGGATAGATATTTTGCTGAAATGCCATGACAAAAATAAGGAATGCAAAACTTGCATAATTATTGAAAACAAGCTAAATGGAGCTTGCTACGGCAAAGATCAACTAACAAAGTATCGAAAAGGAATAGCACAAAATATTAACCCCAAAGAAATATTGGTAGTCTGTTTACAAATCAATGACAAGGCAACCGATGGAGCTGATATAATCTTAACACCTCTTGAGATTGCACAATTTATCGAAAACGCCACCCCCTTTGAAGGGAAAGAGGTTATGCCTATAATTCAAAGTTACACATCATATTTAAAGAATCTACAAATGAACAATACCGCATTAGAGAACGCTAAAGCACTTGTCAACACATTGACAGGGAAGGAAGTTGCGGAAATGAGGGCAATAAAAGAGGCTTACGAACAATTGCCCAAAGCCTATGCGTACGAATTTATGGACATATTACATTAGTGTCCACTAAAAATTTTGGAGGACACTAATCGGTTAAATAATTAA
>CAJUIJ010000260.1 GCA_910586175.1 uncultured Muribaculaceae bacterium
ACATTCAGGATGCGCTTGAAGATTTCAAGCAGGGCAAGTTCGTGGTAGTGGTCGACGATGAGGACCGCGAGAATGAGGGCGACCTTATAATTGCCGCAGAGAAAATCACCCCCGAAGATGTCAACTTCATGCTAAAGAATGCACGCGGCGTGCTCTGCGCACCAATCACCTTGGAGCGTTGCAAGCAGCTCGGACTCGAGCCTCAGGTCAACGACAACACCTCGGTGCTCGGCACACCCTTCACCGTGACCGTTGACAAACTTGAGGGTTGCTCCACCGGTGTCTCCATACAGGACCGTGCAGCCACGATTCGTGCACTCGCCGACCCTGCTTCCACTCCGGAGACTTTCGGTCGCCCGGGTCATATAAATCCCCTATATGCTCAGGACCGCGGTGTGCTTCAGCGTGCCGGTCATACTGAGGCTGCAGTTGATCTCGCGCGCCTTGCAGGTCTCCAGCCCGCCGCAGCCCTCATGGAAATAATGAGCGATGACGGCTCAATGGCCCGTCTCCCCGAACTTCGCGAGAGGGCTGACGAATGGGGCCTCAAGCTGATAAGCATCCGCGACCTTATAGAATATCGCCTGCGCAACGACTCTCTCGTGGAGCGTGGCGAGGAGGTGGACATGCCCACAGCTTATGGTCACTTCCGACTCATACCTTTCCGCCAGAATGATAACGGGCTTGAGCATGTGGCCCTGATCAAGGGAGATGTGTGTGGTGAGGAGCCGGTGCTCGTGCGTGTGCACTCTTCTTGCATGACAGGCGACATATTCGGTTCGCAGAGATGCGAGTGCGGCGAACAGCTTCACCTCGCCATGCAGATGATAGAGAAGGAGGGTAGAGGTGCCCTGATTTATCTCAACCAGGAGGGACGCGGCATAGGCTTGATGGATAAGATTCGCGCCTATAAGCTTCAGGAGAATGGTCTTGACACCGTCGATGCCAACCTGCACCTCGGCCATAAGGCAGATGAGCGTGACTATGGCATCGGTGCAAACATACTCCATTCGCTCGGCATAAAGAATATGCGCCTTATGACGAACAATCCCGTGAAGCGTATCGGTCTCGAAGGCTATGGCGTGAATATCTCCGAGATAGTGCCTATCGAGGTGGAACCCAACGAGTATAACGCCCGTTATATGGCCACGAAGAAAAATCGCATGGGCCACGATCTCCACAAAATCTGACAAGCATTCAAGATCCACTACCTATGAGAAAATTGATATATATCGCAGCAGCCGCGCTCATGGCTATGCCATGCGCCACCTCTGCTCAGAAGAAGGCCCTCGGTCATGACGATTTCGACGCATGGAAGTCTGTGCGCAACCTGGCTGTGAGCCGCAACGGCGAGTGGACAGCTTTCGCCGTCAATCCGCAGGAGGGCGACGGCAATCTGACGTTCTACAACACCCGTTCGCACAAGCGCATAGAGATTGCCCGCGGCTACAATGCCAAGATTTCGGCCGATGCAAGATATGCCTATGCGCTTATCAAACCTCTTTTTGCCGATACGCGCAAGGCGAAGATTGCAAAGAAGAAAGATAGCGAACTTCCGCAGGATTCGCTGGCAATTATCGACCTCAAGACCTTGAAGGTTACGAAGATCGCTGATGTAACCGATTTCAAGATTGGCAAGGATGCCGGCGACTGGGTCGCTTTCAAGTCGTGCGACACCACTCTGATCTCTCCCAAGCAGCTTAAGGAGAAGGAAACCGGTCGCCCTTTAGTGATATATAATCCCTCTACCGGATCGCGCAAGGTGACGCGTTGGGTAAGCGATTTCAATTTCTCAAACGATGGCAAGCGCCTCGCTTTCAATGTGCGCAAGCCGGAAAAGGATTCTGTGGCCACCGACGGTGTGGGTGTGTTCCAACTCCCCGACACCTCTTATACGCTGCTCGACCGTGATCGCCGTTTCTATGGCACCCCTGTCTTCAGTGAGGATGGCAAGAAACTCGCTTTTACCGTCAGTAATGACTCCAATAATACCGGCACCAAGCGCACCGACGTGTTGCTCTGCAATCTCGATAATGCACTCGCCACTCCCAATGTGCTGGGGCTTAACTTCAAGAGTGAGAAACTCGGCGAACTCGTGCCTAACCAGTATACTCAACTGAAATTCTCGCACAATGGCCGT
>CAJUIJ010000261.1 GCA_910586175.1 uncultured Muribaculaceae bacterium
CAGCAAACTTCGTGAAATATACCGGATCATGTCAGAATCGATTATGAACCATTGCCCGCACATCAAATAAAATGAATAGGTCAGAGTTATGAAGTATACTCATAGCATGGACTTTGATATAGACAAAATAAAAACTTATGTTTGAAAATCTAAGAGAATACAAGATATTGTTAGCAAGCAAGTCGCCCCGCAGACGTGAGCTGCTTCAACAGATAAGGTTACCATTCAGCGTGGTGAGCTTAGGGGGTGTAGAGGAGAAATATCCACAGGGACTACCCGCACACCAGATTCCGCAATACCTCTCCAACCTGAAATCGGATGCTTTCATGAAAAGCATGCACGACAACGAATTGATTATCACGGCCGACACATTAGTGATACTCAACGGCTCAGTGCTTGGTAAGCCTAAAAATCGCGAAGAGGCAGTAAGTATGCTACGCCGACTATCGGGCAAGACACATCTGGTGATCACCGGCGTAACCATCTCTACGCTTCAGAAACGCACCACATTCTCCACAGAGACAAAGGTAAAATTTGCTGAACTGTCCGACAGCGACATAGAGTATTACGTAGACAACTTCCTCCCCTACGACAAGGCCGGAGCCTATGGAATACAAGAATGGATCGGCTGTGTAGCGGTAGAGGCGATAGAAGGGAGTTTCTATAATGTCATGGGGTTACCGGTGCATCAGCTGATCAAGGAACTGAGAGCATTTTAAAAAATTGGCTTCGCTAAGCAGTACGCCTCGCGAAGCCAATTTTTTAATTTTAAATCCTTAATTCTAAATTTAGTTGTTCTCGTCATCCTGCTTCTCGAGGAGCGGTGACTCGTAGCGATACTTAGCTTCCCAACCGAGGGCAGATGCGCCAAGCACGGCAGCATCGCTCTCCTTGAGCTCTGAGATTATGATTTTAGCCTTGCCTCTGAAAATAGGCATCACATTCTTGTCATAAGCCTCCTTGATAGGTTTGAGCAGGAGGTCTCCGCTCTTGGCGAGACCGCCGAAGAGAATGAATGCCTGCGGGCTTGAGAAAGCGGCCATATCGGCAAGAGCCTCACCGAGTATGGTACCGGTATAGGTGAAGATATCCTTGGCGAGCTTATCGCCGGCCATGGCTGCGTCGTAAACATCCTTAGAAGTTATATCCTCAATCTCAAGGTTGCGGAGCAGCGAAGGCTCTGTACGCACTTCGAGGAACTCACGGGCAGTGCGAGCCACACCGGTGGCTGAGCAATACGCCTCAAGGCATCCTGTGCGACCACAGCCACATATGCGGCCATTGTTGCGCTTCATAATTACATGACCAAGTTCGCCTGCAAAGCCGTCGGAGCCATATACAAGCTGGCCATTGATCACTATGCCTGAGCCTACGCCGGTGCCGAGCGTAATCATGATGAAATCCTTCATGCCACGAGCCGCACCATAAGTCATCTCACCGAGGGCTGCGGCATTGGCATCGTTGGTCACTGCCACCGGAATGCCACCGAATATCTTGCTCACCTTCTCGGCGAGTGGCACAATTGGACCCCACGGCAAGTTGGGAGCGTTAACGATTTCTCCACTGTAATAGTTTGCGTTGGGAGCACCTATACCTATGCCCTGAATCTGGTCTTCTGCATCATTGGCCTTGATAAGACGGGAGAGTCCTTCATGGAGGTCCTGGATATAATCGTCGAAGTTGACATGCTTCTTGGTCTTTACAGAGTCAGCGGCCACCACATGACCACGTGCATCAACAATTCCAAACACTGTATTAGTACCACCTATGTCGATTCCGACTACATACGGTTTACTCATTTGTATTGATATTAGAAATTAAACTATTCGTATTCGAATTTAAAATTTAGAAGTTTGAGGGAAGAGACGAGTTTTTAAATCTAAATTTTAAAAAATGCTGAGATTTTATTGAGATTTTATTTCGAACACAAAAGTAATAAATAAATCAAAAAATACAAAACGGACAGCACAAAACTTTCACACCAGATACATAACATGCCTGTCATACAAAAAAATAGGGTGTGCATTGCACACCCTCTGAGTGACTCCTACAGGATTCAAACCTGTAACCTTCTGATCCGTAGTCAGATGCTCTA
>CAJUIJ010000262.1 GCA_910586175.1 uncultured Muribaculaceae bacterium
TTGTAATATATTCCTTCATGAAGTTTCCCTCACAAAGAGGAAATCTATTTAATGTACAGGTTCTGCACATTTGTGATTTATGATGTTGAACCAACTCTTGGTATAGGTGGTTTAAAAATAGGGTGGATAGGATTTAAAATATCAAAACAGGATGATAGAACTTACGGAT
Organism: uncultured Muribaculaceae bacterium; assembly: GCA_910586175.1. GTDB lineage: Bacteria > Bacteroidota > Bacteroidia > Bacteroidales > Muribaculaceae > Lepagella. The sequence continues at coordinate 170 of CAJUIJ010000262.1, forward strand.
ATTCAGTCGCCGGCCGATATCAAAGGGCTTGGCGATGATGAGTTGAGGCATGTTGCGCATGAAATGCGCCGGGCCATGTTGCAGTGGGTCAGTACAGTTGGCGGCCATGTTGGCCCTAACCTTGGCGTGGTGGAGGCAACGATTGCACTTTATCAGGTGTTTGATGCCCCCGAAGATAAAATCGTATGGGATGTGTCGCATCAGGACATCGCGCACAAGATGCTCACCGGCCGCATGAAATATTTCACCGATCCTTCGCTTTACAGAACCATTGGTGAATATACTGACCCCAACGAAAGTCCATATGACCTCTTTTATGCAGGTCACACCTCCCCTTCCATCACACTTGCGGCAGGATTGGCCAAGGCCCGAGACTTGCAGGGAGAGGAACATGCCGTGGTGGCCTTTATCGGCGATGGCTCATTGTCGGGTGGTGTAGCTTTCGAAGGCTTGGATGCCGCTGCCACATTGAACAGCAATTTTATCGTAATTGTCAATGACAACCAGATGGCAATCGCCGAGAACCATGGTTCGCTATATGACAACCTGCTTGAATTGCGTGAAACAAACGGCATGGCAGCCGATAACTACTTCAAGACACTGGGATACGACTACATATATGTGAAAGAGGGTAATGACCTGCCGTCGCTACGCGAGGCATTCCAAAAAGCGAAAGCCTCCAAATCGCCGGTAGTGGTGCATATCAACACCCAGAAAGGTGAAGGCTATGGACTTGCAGAAGAATATAGGGAGCGGTTTCACTGGAGCGTTCCGTTTGACGTGACCAACGGCAATCCTAAGCATGACAGCGGAGAGCCTACATATGACACCCTTACGCGCGACATGCTCATTGAGCTTATCGAGACTGATGCCAAGACGCTTGTAGTGAACCCCGCGACCCCGGGGTCGTTTGGGTTCACACCCGAGGTGCGCAAACGTGTCGGTGCGCAATTCTGGGATGTAGGTATAGCCGAACAGTGCGGAGTTTCGGTAGCAGCAGGAGCCGCCAAGGGTGGTCTTAAGCCGATACTTGCAGTGGAGACATCATTCTTGCAGCGGGCATTTGACCAATTGGTGGAAGACCTTTCGCTCGATAATCTCCCGGCCACACTTCTCGTGCTTGACGCCGGCGTATATGGCATACCTGATGCCACACACTTGGGACTTTGGGACATGGTAATGCTCTCCAACATCCCCAACCTCGTATATCTCGGACCGACAAACGCAGAAGAATATAAGGCCATGCTCACATGGGCACACAATCAGACCTCACATTCGGTGGCAATAAGGGTCCCCACTACCTCACTAACTCATGCTGAAGGAGATGTAGACACCGACTACTCCACAATCAACATCTATAAGATGGCGCACCGAGGTTCGGATGTGGCGCTCGTGGGAGCCTCCAACATGTATGGTGTAGCAAGGAAGGCAGCGGAGATACTTGCCGGTCAAGGCATTGACGCCACGCTCATCAATCCAAGATTCCTCTCAGGCGTGGACGAAGATATGATGCGCGGACTTAAAAAAAACCATAAGACGGTGATTACACTCGAAGACTCGAGCCTCGAAGGAGGCTTGGGAGAGAAGATAGCCAGAGTGCTTGGTCCTACTGGCATGAAAGTGCGTTGCCTGGGTCTTCAAAAAGAGTTTATCGACCGATATAATGCAGCAGAAATACTTGAAGCTGCCTCACTTACACCTCAAAAAGTTGCAGATATAGCGCAAGAGATGTTGAAATAAACATGTATACCCCCGTCATGAAAATGGCGGGGGTTTAATCTATCGGCTCAAGATTTAACATTATTTCAGCTTGTAAGTGACAACAAGTTAAAAGGTTGTTAAATCAGCGATAAGCATTAAACATATCAGTGAACATAAAGGTCAAACAATCGTAATTAATGTGACACACGATTACAGTGACATAC
>CAJUIJ010000263.1 GCA_910586175.1 uncultured Muribaculaceae bacterium
GGAGGGGGCTTCAGGTGCAGAACAAACACCCGGAAGCCCCCTTTTTTATAAGGACTCCAAAAACTATATCATATGAAACTAAACATAGTGGAAGAGATACGCAATATAATAGAGCAATCGAAAACCTGGGTACGCCTCGAAGTGGAATATGCCAAGCTGACAATTGCCGAGAAGCTGACGATGCTTCTGACATCGCTGATACTTGGATTCGTGTGCCTGCTCCTGTTCACGGTAGTGCTGATTATGTTGTCATTCTGCATCGCGGAACTCTTCAAGATGATACTTGTGCCCTCATTGGCATACCTATGCACAGCAGGCTCTATACTGGTGTTTCTACTGCTCCTGTATCTGCTTCGCAAGCCCCTTATACTCACTCCCATAGCGAGGATGATAACAAAGATATTCTTTGACAAAAAACATTGAGCCATGAAAACAGAGACAATTGAAGAGATAGAGATAGTAGAAGAGGTGCCCCGCTTCAAAGGATACACCCTCGATGAGATACGCTATCAGCGTGCCATGCTCGGTGTGCGCAAGGAATTTTGCAAAGCTAAGGTGATGGAGTCTGTATCTAACCTTAAACCGGGTGGCCGGCGACGCCAGTCGGGATTGTTCGCAGCTCAGAGAAAACCGGGATTCTTCTCGATTGCCGGCAAAGTTGCCTCGAAATTTCTTGGCAACCTGAACACCCTCGATTATATATTGATGGGCATATCGGCATTCGGCACCGTGAAGAAAGGGGTCAGACTGCTCTCGCATAAGAAGAAATAGCAGCTGTAGGTTGTTGTTAGTTGTTGTCAGTTGTTGGAATAACTTTTTAACGAACATAAAGATATACTTCGATAGGTAATGAACGATTACTACCGCGTACGTGTGCAGGCCAGTCCTTGCACCGCAGACATAACCGACCTCGCAGCGGCCTTCATGGCTGATGCGGGGTTTGAATCATTTGAGCCCGACAGCGAGGGACTCACAGCTTACATAAGTGTCAAAGTCGGTGACGGCACCTCAGTTGCAACCGAGGCACTGGCTGATTTTCCCATGGATGCCAAGTTTGAAATCAGTGCAGAATTTGTTGAGGGGCAAGATTGGAACGAAGAGTGGGAGAAACATTACTTCAAACCGATAGTGATAGAAGACAGATGTGTGATACACTCCACGTTTCATAAGGATGTGCCGCAGGCTGAATATGATATAGTGATTGACCCGAAGATGGCGTTTGGCACAGGGCACCACGACACCACATCGCAGATGGTGCAGCATCTCCTTGAATCAGAAATCGAGGGTAAGAGCGTGATCGACATGGGCACCGGCACCGGCATACTCGGCATACTTGCCGCCATGCGTGGAGCCTCGAAGGTAACGGGAATAGAGATTGACGAGCCTGCTTATCTCAACGCCCTCGAGCATATAAAACTGAATGGCGTAAATATGGAGGCGATTCATGGTGATGCGTCGGCTCTTGAAGGCCTTGAACCTGCCGACATATTCCTGGCCAACATAAACCGCAACATCATCACCGCCGACATAGACCGCTACGCTGACCGCATCAAGAGCGGCGGCAAACTTTATCTTAGTGGATTTTACGAAGAAGATATACCGGTGATAACTGAGGCTGCCGCCCCTTACGGTCTGCAAGAGACCGGGCGCAAGGTCAGCAACCGCTGGGCCGCTTTGGAACTTACTAAAAATTAAGATTTCCTTGTGATTGCTGACTGAGGCTCATTCCTCCGGGTGTCGTCGCCGGATGCTCATTGCTCCGGTGTAGTCACCGGAGGCTTATTCCTCCAGTGTCGTCGCCGGATGCTCATTGCTACTGTGTCGTCGCCGGAGGCTCCTCCCTCCCGGTGGCTTCGCGCCGGCTTTATCCACGCGAAGTCAATTATTCATTATTCACTATTCACTATTCACTATTCATTATTCACTATTCACTATTCATCAATAGTTCGTTAAAAAATAATTCATAGGCTAAGCGGCATCTGCCGCAATGC
>CAJUIJ010000264.1 GCA_910586175.1 uncultured Muribaculaceae bacterium
TATTTATTCCTTTTGTCACATCGCCACTTTCTCGGTTTTCTTGCCCTTTACGCGGATGTAGATGCCTGACGCTTTTGGTTCTGACACCTCTACTCCTTGGAGTGTGTACCAGCGGGTCAGATCGGTTTCTTCTGTCCCGATAGTCTCAACCTGTGATGAACCGCCCTTCTGCATAGTTATTTTACCGGCCTTCCAGTCCACCTTAATCAAATATTCACCATTTGTGGCGTAATATGCCTGGGCCTGTATGGGGTTGGGTGACTCAGTCAGGTCGACTGTTGAGCCGATAGACAGCTCCGTGTCTTCGGCAGGGGCGTAGCGATTACCGGGCACGTTGAAAGCTTCCCAACCCTCGGGTTCGCCAAGCTTCTTTGCAAATGAGAAATAGCCGGGGGCTCCCAAGGATCCGGTCACCTTGATATCGGCTGTGAAGACATCGCCATCTTTTTTCATTTTTACACCGAGTGAGGGGTCCCAACTGTTGTCGTTCACCTCCCCAATCACGTAGAATTCGTCGGGGGTATCGACCACATCGCCGCCTCCTATTTCGCCGGCATCAGCTTTAGTCCATACACAATAATCAGTGCCGGAGGCCTTTATATCGGCATTAGTATAACCGGAAGGACTCACCATGGCACTTCCGATCTTCACCACTGCCTTATTTTTCGACCCTGTGATTTCAGCCATGTAGCAGTCGCGTGAGGATTGAAGCACCTTTACCGAAGATGTATTGCTTATGCCGCAGGCATTGCGCAGATTAATCAGGGTCTGCATGGCAGCCTTGTTTTGGGTGTAGTGAACCCAGAATATACATGGTGTGCCGGGCGAAAATAGTATGAACGCATTGGCAGCCATGACATTGCCGGTAAACTTCGAGCCGTCGCGATAAGTATCGTGATTGTCGATAAATGTCACGGCATACTGCGGATAGCCGAAGTGAATCATACCGGCGGGCTGGTCGGTAGTGCCGTTGGCCTTCCACACGAGCTTTGTCAAGTCGCCGGTGGCGAATGCCTCATTGATGGCATACTTGCATGGAAAGTCGAAGGCTGCGCTCTCCTTGCCTGTGCCATCTATCCAGCCTTTCACTGCATCATAATTACCATCCCAATACTCGCCTACCGAATATTTCACATTATTGGCCTGATTATATATCTTGGTATACTGAGGGGCATAACCTTTCACGAAGTCATAGCGTACACCCTCATAACCGAAGTCGGTGAGCAGGCACTTGATATAGTCTTTGATGTTGGCCTGCACATTTGCGTTGGTGTGGTCAAGGTCGCGTGCACCGTCCCAGTTCTCGCCGGTATCGGGATTGCCGGTAGGCTTGGCCTGACCGGAGGCATTGCGCACCTCGTCGCCACTGCATATACCTTCGGGTCCGATCTTGTAGGTCTTGCCATTCCAAGTCTCCTCGGGGAAGTTGGTCCAGTTGCTCACACCGGACCTGTGATTGATTACCACATCTGCGATAAATCCGGTACCCTTTTCCTTATATGTCTTAATCATGGAACGAAGCTGGGCCTCTGTACCGAACGATGAATTATGGTTGGTGAACCAATACACAGGGTGATAACCCATGGTCGGTGCGCCCTCAGCCTTAGCAGAGTTAGGAATCCAGATAAGTTTGAAATACTTGGAGAGTTCGTCTGCGCTCTTCTCGAGTTTTGCCCAAGATGTAGCGTCATACGAATCCCAGTAGAATCCTTGAAGCATGACGCCCTGATAGCCGGCGGGCCAACCGGTGGCATCTGCAACCTGTGGAGTTGCGACAGCTGAGCCAACAAGCAATGCCGCCACGAGAGTTTTGTAATTTTTAAACATGATATTGATGTTAAGTAATGAAGTTGTTTAAACTAATTTACGAAAGTTAAAATGAAATTGAAAGCCTTTCT
>CAJUIJ010000265.1 GCA_910586175.1 uncultured Muribaculaceae bacterium
TTGAACGGAATCTTGCCATTCTCGTCATAAGCATAGTCGTCTGCCCGCACCTCGGTGGGAGGGATAGTATCGACCGGCTCGGCCATTGAATCCTCCTTCACCGGGATTGCCACCATGCCATCCAGATAAACAGTGCCGGAATTCTCCACACTGTCTGCCGGAAGTTGACTCGTGGCAAGATTCACTGCACGGGCCGCCGGCGTGAAGTAGCTGAACGGAAACAGCATAAGCAAACAAAATGTGAGCAAAAGCATACGCTCGCACACTCCGTGCCCTGAGCATTTCCCGGCTTTATTATTATATGTTTCCTCTCTATTGTCTGTCATGACGCGGCGAAAATCATTCAAGGGCTTTGATGAGACGGTGAAGCTCATCATCGTTTGCAAACTTTATGGTGATTGTGCCACGTCCGTTAGGATTACGGCTGAATTTCACCGGTGTCTGGAAACGCTGCGAAAGCTGCGTGGCAAAACCGGCATACACATCGTTGACATCACCCTCGGTCTTGACCGGAGTGGGATTTCCGGCCGCCAAATCACGCGCGATCTTCTCCACGGCCCGCACAGAGAGACCATCCTTCACAATGCGCTTATAGAGCTTGAGCTGCATCTTCGGGTCGGCCACCGCAAGTATTGCCCGCGCATGGCCCATATCGATATGGCGGTCGCGCAAGCCGAGCTGGATCTCTGCCGGCAGCTTGAGCAGACGCAGGTGATTGGCTATCGTGGCACGCTTCTTGCCAAGTCGCTCCGAGAGCCGCTCCTGTGTCAGGTTATAATTATCTATCAGCTTCTTGAAACCGAGCGCCACCTCTATGGCGTTCAAGTCCTCTCGCTGTATATTCTCTATAAGAGCCATCTCCGTCATCTCCGTGTCGGAGGCTGTGCGCACATAAGCCGGCACCGAACTGAGTCCTGCTCTCGAGGCGGCACGCCACCGGCGTTCGCCGGCGATAATCTGGTAATTGCCTCCATCGGTGAGACGCAACGTCAACGGCTGCACGATACCCAACTCGCGTATCGATGCAGCCAACTCATCGAGACTCTCCTCGGAGAAGGTGCGGCGCGGCTGGTCCGGATTAGGCACAATCCGCGCTATATCTATTTCGGAAATGGCCGAACTCCCCGCTGTCTGCACTTCACCCATACTGATGAGCGAGTCGAGGCCGCGGCCAAGTGCATTTCTTTTTGGTGTCATTTCTTCTTCTTGTTTCGTGCCCGCAATTCCTTAGCCAACTGCGTGTAGGCGATTGCCCCACGCGAGTCCGGGTCATAGAGTATCACAGGAAGCCCGTGGCTCGGTGACTCCGAGAGCTTGATGTTACGCGGTATAACCGTAGTGAACACCATCTCGCCGAAGTGACCCTTGAGCTCCTCAAAAATCTGGTTGGCAAGACGAAGGCGAGCGTCATACATGGTGAGCAAGAAGCCCTCTATCTCAAGCTGCGGACGAAGACGCGTCTTGATGATACGTATAGTGTTGAGCAACTGCGCAATACCCTCCAGGGCAAAATATTCTGCCTGCACCGGAATCAGCACCGAGTCTGCCGCAGTGAGTGCGTTTACGGTTATCAACCCCAACGAGGGGCTGCAGTCTATAAGTATATAGTCGTAATTATCCTTTATCGGTTCAAGCACACGGGCCAGCGATCGCTCGCGGTCAGGGCGGTTCATAAGCTCAACCTCCGCACCCACGAGGTCGATGCGCGAGGGAATAATGTCGAGACCCTTCACCTGTGTCGGCATAATGGCCTCGGCTGCCGGGCAATTGTCGATCAAGCAT
>CAJUIJ010000266.1 GCA_910586175.1 uncultured Muribaculaceae bacterium
TTGGGAAAAGGGATAGACTTTTCTTTTGCTCAAATTTCTTAGATTTTAAAGCATTTTTCTCCTTATTTCACACATTTGTCCACTTTTCGACAATCCGACAAGCTTACAAACTCGCTTCATATCGCGCAAACCTGCTTATGAACATATATGGAGGCGCCGGTGTTATTATTGTGTATTTGGAATTATCCTTAAACACTTAATCAAAATCAAATATTTAAATTAATTTAATACATATATTATGGAAACAACAAAATCTCTCGTTGGCACCAAGACTCGTGAGAACTTAGCTATGGCTTACGTGGCTGAATCTTGTGCATATACACGTTACACATTCTTCGCCCAAGCTGCTCAGAAGGAATCATACTTCCAGTATGCCAATATATTTAATGAAACTGCCGACAATGAGCTTCATCATGCCAAGATATTCCTTAAATATCTTGCCGAGGGTGATTGTCAGACTCCTGAAGCGGTTGGAGTTGATGCCGGCGTAATCGGAAAGACTGTCGACAACCTTAAGGTAGCAGCCGCCGAAGAGGAACAGGAGGGTGTGGTGCTTTACACCAACGCAGCCAAGGTGGCCGACGAAGAGGGATTCCCCGAGATAGCAGACCGCTTCCGCGCCATCGCTACAATCGAGAATCATCACCGCGAACGTTTCAACAAGATGCGCGAGCGCATCGAAAACGGCACCGTGTGGAAGAGCGACAAACCTGTGGTATGGCAATGCCTCGTGTGCGGCTACATCACAGAAGGCACTGAGCCACCTGTAAAATGTCCTGCTTGCTACCATCCGCAGCAACATTTCATGCGTGCTGAAGATAATGTGTAACAAAAATTTTTGTATCTTTGCACTATGGCTATTGAAAGACTCACCGGCATAGTGCTTGATACAGTGAAATATTCTGACAGGCATAACATCGTCACCCTTTTTGCCCGCGAGCAAGGGAGGGTGGCGATGCTTGTATCTGCAAGCCAAGGCAAGACGGCACGCGTGCGCAACGCCATGCTGATGCCCCTCTCGGTGATCAGCTCTGACGTAAACTTCATGCCTACGCGCGAACTCCAATATCTTAACAAGTTCACGCGCGAGCATACATGGCGTGAGATATATTTCAGCCCGGTCAAATCAGCTATAGGCATGTTTGTGGCGGAATTTGTTTCGGCTTACGTGCGCCAATCGCCACCCGACCCGTCACTGTGGGACTATATCGTGGCCTCGCTCAAGGCCCTCGATGCGGAGCGTCACTCGCCGGCCAACATACATATAGCCTTTCTGATAGGCTTCTTGGACCATGCCGGCATAAAACCTGACCTGACGGGATGGCGCAAGGATGCATGGTTTGACCTGCGCGGAGGCACAACACTTCTCACCCCTCCCCCACACCGCGACTACCTTTCGCCACAGCTCGCATCCCAGCTTCCGCTGCTCAACCGCATGACACTGCGCAACGCCCGCTGCTTCCGCTTCTCGGCAGCCGAACGCCGCCAGCTGATATCGCTGCTGCTGCGCTACTACTCCCTCCACTTCCCCGGTCTCAACTCCCTAAAGTCACCGGAAGTCTTGGC